>CALFOB010000130.1 GCA_937919125.1 uncultured Micrococcales bacterium
GCAATCGGCTGTTAACCGATAGGTTCTTGGTTCGAGTCCAAGCCGGGGAGCCATTTCATGAAGCCCTTCAGGAGACCAGATGTTTCTTTGGATTCGCGACCAGTTATGGCTCCCAACTAGCATTCTTGCTCTCTCATGTCTTCTCATATTTGGGGGCATTGATTTTCTAATCCAGGGTCCTGACACGATCTCTGTTTCCGTTGTTCTAGCAGCATCCGTTGCACTGTCTCGTGCACTTCCTTACGTATCCATCGGGCTTTTCTCTGTGGGTATTTTTATGCCTAACTTTCTTGGCTTAGAAACTCAGATATCTCAAATTTCAATCACCGTTTGCCTTCTTATCCTTGCCGCTTTTGCATCAACAACTGCGAGATGGATCGGCTTCATGCTGAACATAGTGTTGGGAAGCGTGGCTTACTTCTGGTTGGTATTCAACCTGCCAGAACAAGGTATCTTTTACGGACTCGAACTGCCATCCAATGAAGCAAAGACGGTTCTAGCTCTAGCGGGATTCGTAGCCCTAATTGCAATCAATGCGAACGCCTGGTTCGTTGGAAGATTGCTCTACACAAGAATCACGCACGTAGGAACAGACTTTGATAAAGCTCTTCTCACACATCAAGTGGTTGCAAGCCAGTTAGCTCTCGCGGAGCAGGATAGAAGATTTGGAATTGCTAGAGATGTTAACGACATCCTCTTAGAGCAAGTTGGTGCAACTCTTGCCTCAGCAGAAGCTGGTATCTATGCAGCAAAGACAGATCCAACTGTTGCTCCTCGATTGATGGAGTCACTTCTTGAAGGAGTGAAGAAATCTTATGCAGAAATCAGAAGACTCAGCGACCTTCTAGGTCTACAAAAAGAGAAGGCACTAGCTCTTCCAGGTCTTCGTGATCTGAAGAATCTTCTCGTCACGTTCCGTGAGTATGGATATCGAATCACCTACAGGGAACAGGGTGAACCTTTGAACCTTGTAGCAGGTGCAGATTTGATTCTGTATCGCATCGTCTTCGAATCTTTGGACAACATCAGTAAGCACACACCACTTGGAACTGAGGTTGACATAGATTTTGTCTGGCAAGACAAAGCAATGCAGATCGTAATCAAAGACAACGGCGAAGAAACTCTTCGAGCACAAGAGCAAGACATCACCGGTTACACAGTAGAGGACGACAAGAAGGCGCTAGTCGAAAGACCTGCAGGGGCGGGGCTTACAGCGATGCAGGAGAGAGCCGCGCTGTATCAGGGAACTATTGACTTCGTTCGTGTGCCAGGAGTTGGATTCACAGTGTCTGCAGCATTCCCTCAAATCGCGAATTACGTTGAAGGTAAATAGTTGGCGACACTCAGAGTAGCTCTACTTGGTGGTTCTGACGCACTCAGATCAGCCAAAAGAGTAGTTCTTGAGTCTGTAGGAAAGTGCCAAATAGTTTTTGACTCGGATGGGCATGGTCTACTTCCACAAGACTTTCTGGAAGTGAACTATGACGTTGCAATCATTGAACAAAGATTGGGTAGCCAATCTGCCTTTGATTACATTAGGGCCTTGCATGCACTAGCTGTTGTGAAGCAGGAGACAATTGGTCGAATACTTGTCGGTTCGCAATTTGACGAAACTCAACTAAGAGTTCTTGCAATCGAAGCCGGAGCAGTTGATTGTGTATTTGTCAGCGATGGTGTTGAGTCGTTACTCAATAAAGTGCTTGCTTGCAAAGATGTGAATGCTGACTTCGCAATCAGGGAATTGCTTCCACAACTCGGCGAACTAACTATTAGCCAAGAAGGTTTTCAAAACGCATCAGTTGCCTTAGACACCTTGGATCCTAAAGAGGCCAAAGTGGTTAGGTCTTTCTGTCAACTAAAAGACATTGCGGAGATAGCTACAGACTCGGGTTTATCTAAGGTGAAAGTTAATGCAACGTTGCTTAAAGTGCAACGATTGCTTGTGCTTCAAACCAGATCCCAACTCCTGTTGAGAATGTATCGTCTTGGAGCTTTAGCCCTCTAGTTTTTCTTGTCCTGGAAGCCAAGACAGTCCATCTTTACCCCAGCCGCGTTCGGCAATTATTTCTTTTGCTTCCGCGTTATATTCAGCATTGAGTCTGTCAACGTATAGTGTTCCCTCAAGATGGTCAAACTCGTGCTGGAAGATTCTCGCAAACCAACCTTCTGCCTCAATGTGAACTGGCTGCTGGTCCAGATCCACTCCAGTCAAAGTGGCTTTGTTGGCTCTCTTGAGAGGGAATCTCTCACCTGGAACACTCAGGCATCCTTCAGAATCTTCGTCCCATTCAGGTTCTCCAGTTGGAATCTCTGAAATAACTAGGGTCGGGTTGATAACGACACCTCTTTGCTCTGACCCGTCTTCAGCATCCCAGTCATAAACAAAAATGCGAAGGTTAACGCCTATCTGAGGGGCAGCTAGCCCAACCCCAGGGGCTTCGTCCATGGTGTCATACATGTCCTGAACAAGTTCTCTTAGGCTCTCGTCAAAGACTGTTACCTCTTGGGCTCTAGTGTGTAGGACTGGATTGCCTGTTATGCAGATAGGTCTAATGGTCATGAACCAAATTTACCCTAAGTAGTTATTCGCCAAGTTTGGCTAGGCTAGGGAGAGGAAAAAGCATAGAGGAGATGGGGACCAATTGAGAATTTTAGCTATTGGGCTAGCGCTGATGTCAGCGGTATTGCTCGCTATTGGTACTCAATTGCAGAACGGTGCAGTAGGGGACCAGAAGAAAGCAGCCCTTTCTGGAAGATCTCACCTCAAGCTAGATCAGCTCATAGATCTAATAAGAAGGCCACAGTGGCTCACCGGATTGATTCTTACAATCGCAGCTTTGGGACTTCAATTCACAGCTCTTCTGTTAGCGCCGCTAATTCTTGTTCAACCTATTGGTGCAATTGCGCTCGTGATCACTTCTTTGTTGAACGCAAAAATTACTAAAACCAAACTAAACAAGGCATCGGTATTGGCCATAGTCCTCTGCACAACTGGTCTTGGTGCGTTCGTAGTTATGGCGGCCAACTTTGCTAAAGAGCCTCCGATTGATAACAACGCATTGCTCATGATTCTTATCATGGCGATTGTTTTGATTGTTACCTTCGGCTACATCTACGCCAGGGGAGCCACCAGATTCAAGCCGATCACATTCATTCTTGGAGCTGGTGCTCTATTTGGATTTGTCGCAACCTTGACCAAGGTTGTAATCAAGAGACTGTTCCAGCAAGACGGCTTCAACAGAATGGTGAATTTCCAAGCTGATTGGGTAACCGATGGTTTAACTTTGTTGACTTTGCTCTGCATGCTTGCCGCAGGTCTCCTAGGGGCTTGGTTTGTTCAGAATGCTTACGCCTCTGGTCCTCCGGACCTAGTAATCGCGGGGCTTACAGTTATTGACCCACTCGTTGCCGTGAGCATCGGTATCGTCCTTCTAAACGAGGCTATGAGCGCTCCTTGGCCGATTATCTTGGGCTTTGTGGCGTCTGGAGCGATGAGCGTAGTCGGTGTATTCCTGCTATCTAAAGTCCATCCCGAGATAATCAGGGACTCTAAGAGGGCTCTGGGCTAAACTTGGTCTAGACCTAAAGGTCACAAGTTCAATTACAAAGACAGGTTTTAAGCCTTGGCTCAATCAACCAGACATCCAGGACACCCACTTAGGGTTCTTATTACTTCAGACACCTTCCCACCCGACATCAATGGTGCTGCTAGATTCACCGAACGTCTAGCCGGTGGGCTAGTTAGAAACGGTAATGACGTTCACGTCATTGCGCCATCCTTCAATAAAACTTGGGGCACCTCAACTGAGATTATTGACTCGGTTCCAATGACCGTGCACCGAATCAGAAGCTATAAGGTTCCTTTTCACAAGACTTTGAGATACGTAAACCCGTTCACCTTGAGAAAGAAAGTGGACCTGATTCTCGATGGTTTCGAGCCAGATGCTATTCACTCTCAGTCTCACCTGATCCTCGGCCGTATCTGCATGAGAAGTGGAATCCAGAGAAACATCCGCCTGGTTGCAACCAACCACATCATGCCGGAGAACATCCTTCGTTACCTTCCACTCCCAAAGTTCTTAGAGAACAAGTTCAAATCTAAGCTCTGGAAGGACGCAGGTAAGGTTCTAGCCAACTTCGATCACGTCACCACTCCAACCCGACGAGCTGCTGAACTTCTTGAAAGTGCCGCTGGAATGAGCAATGTACTGGCTATTTCCTGCGGTATTGACGCAACTAACTTCACCAACACGACTCCAACCTCAAACAAGCCCTTCAGAATCCTGTTCCTAGGTCGTTTGGATTGGGAAAAGCACATTCACAACCTGCTCAATGCTGTGGCTAAGCTGCCTAAAGAAATTGACTTCTACGTTGAAATCGCTGGAGATGGAAATCAGCGTAAGTACCTGAATGAACTTGCTGTTGATCTGGGAATCGCCGAAAGGGTCAAGTTCCTAGGACACATCACAGAAGAAGAGCTTCCTTTGGCATACGAGCGAGCAACAGTCTTTGCTATGCCTTCTATTGCTGAACTTCAGTCCATTGCGACTATGGAAGCAATGGCCTCTGGCCGACCTGTCATTGCTGCAAACGCTATGGCGTTGCCTCACTTGGTTCACGATGGAGATAACGGCTACCTATTTGAGCCTGACGACGTGGATCAGTTCGCAGAGTGCCTTTTAAAGGTTGCTACAGCAGACCAGGATGAGCTAAACCGTCTATCTGAGAACTCAATTCACCTTATTCAGTCTCACGACATCAAGAAGACCTTGGCTATCTTTGAGGGTCTATACAGAGGCGACCAAGACGCTAGACGTGAAAGCGATGACAACCTCGAGGACTATAACAACCCAATCGGTCGCCTAAGCGAAGCTGTTAGACGCGCAGAGCTCAAGGTCCGTAGACAAGCCCTTGTGGCACTTGGCAAAATCACAGAGCTAGGGGATGACATCAAGGAGGGTCTTGATGAACTCAGAGCTGATGGTGTGAAACAGGCTAAAAAGGTCGATCGCAAGGTGAGAAAAGGCGTCAAGAAGACCGTGAACAACGCCAAGAACAAACTCAAACGTACAGACGAATAAACTAGTGATGGTTGGGGGAGTTAGCTCAGCCGGTTAGAGCAGCGGACTCATAATCCGTCGGTCGCGGGTTCAAGTCCCGCACTCCCCACTAAAGGCCCTTAGGATCATTGATTCTAGGGGCCCTTTCATTAGGTTCGCCTGTATTTAGGGCTGTCAAGAAGAACTAGCGATAACCTAGCCTGATGAGCATTAGATCAATCCTTAGTAGCCTGGCTCCTCAAAAGACGGTACCTGTGACGCCGTGGACTGCTAAACATCAATGGGATCTATCTCTCCAACGTGTTTCAATACTGTTTTTCGGTCTGGCTATCTTCGGACTAGGGGAGGCGTTGTTGATTCAAGGCTCAATCGGAAACGCTCCTTGGTCTGTATTTGCCCAAGGTTTAGCTATCAAAACTGGGTTGAGCATCGGACTCACTACCTTCATAATCAGTGTTTTCGTGCTCTTGATGTGGATTCCACTCAAGGAAAAAGTGGGCTTTGGAACTCTTTCAAACATTGTCATCATTGCCTCCTTCCTCCAGCTTGGAACAATAGTGTTTCCTAAACAGACTGATTTCGCTTCGGGACTCGCTTTCAGTCTCTTAGGCATTGCGTGCGTAGGATTTGGTTCAGCTCTTTACATAACCTGCGGTTTGGGTCGTGGACCTCGGGATGGAGCTATGACGGGGATTCACTATAAGACCGGAATTCGCATTGGGCGTGTTCGCTTAGGGATTGAACTCACCGTGCTAATCGTCGGTTGGATGCTTGGGGGCACAGTTGGTCTTGGAACCGCTCTGTTTGCCTTGCTAATTGGCCAGGCTGTGGCTATTTCGCTTGGTTTTGTCTCCCGATTTAGTCGAAATTAGTTGATTTTTGTCGATTTTCGTTGAAATCGTCATGTTTTCAGATTCCCTGTAAACCTTTTAGGTATTGAGGCCCTTGATCCATAAATCAGTTATTTAAGGGCACTAAAGGTTGTGGATTGGGGAGAAGGAGATGCGCAAATGTAGGCATTCATTGGGTTCTAGGCCTGTGGTTGCTGCCAAAAGCTATTTAGCAGGCTCAGAGGCCAATAATCGTGTGTATGTAATCGTTATCATAACTTCACCGATTTCGACCTAAATCTCTGTCTTTTCTCAAGGTTGAGGTGTTATTTTTTTACTAATCTGCTCCATTGGTGGCGGAGAAACTAAAACTAACCGGAGGCATTGAAAAATGAATCGTCAAATGAAGCGGGCTCTAAGCTCCGCGGTAGCAGTATCGCTAGGTCTAGCTGGTCTAGTTGGAGCAGCAGCTCCGGCACAGGCAGCTCTTCCAAGCACATCATTCAAGATCCACCTAAACGTCCCTAAGGAAGTTGCAGAGAACTGGAACATCTGGTACTGGAACACAGGAAACGACGCAGTTGGTCCATCAGATAACACACTTGGTTCACTTACCAAGACTGTTTCAGGTGAAGCTGTAACTCAGGACTGGACTCCAAACTTCATTGGTGAAGACGCTTATGGTGCGTATGCAGAGTTCACACTTCCTGTGACTTTGACTGCCCTAAACAACGTCATGAGAACCACTGAGTCATGGGATGGCCAAGCGGCTGCTCCAGAAGTACCAGCTGTTCTTGACGACCCACTAACTTTGGACACTGACGAAAGTGCCGACGCAATTCCAGCAAAGCCATTTATTCCAGCTTCTGACAAGCCTTTTGGTGGAGACAACATTTTCCCTGCAGGCGAGAGTTGGTGGAACGTTCACACTGGTCAGCGTGAGTACCCACTTACAAAGACCACTGACTACAAGGTGTATGTAAACACAACTCTAAAAAATGCTCAGGCACAGGGTTGGAACCTATACACCTGGAACACTTCTGTTGCTCCTAGCAAGTTAGCTGACTACTTTGTATCAACTAGCAAGGTTGTTACCACAAAGGTTAAGGGAAAGACTGTCAAGAAGACTGTTGTTACCAAGACTTACCCATACAAGGGCAAGGTTTCAGCAACTCAGACCGGTTGGCCATTTGTCGGTGAAGACAAGTACGGTGCTTACGCGATCGTAAAGACTGCAACTGTCTACGCATCAAACGTTGGTATCGTTCTACGCCGCTCAACCGTTGCAAACGAGTGGGCAAAGCAGTCTGGTGACTTCAAGAACTCAGACGGTTTCACAAACGGTATCAGGGCTGATAAGGGCTCACTATACCTAGCTCTTGGCGGCTCAAACGTTCACTACACAGCTCCAACATTCGTTGGTCGTTGGGGTGCAACAGCTGCTTTCGCTAACGGTCAGTTGACTGTTACCCCAGTAGCTCCAGCACACGCGTCTATGAAGGGTATGTTCCCGACAAAGATCGTTGTAACTGCAAAGAAGGGTGGAACTACTCTTACTTGCAACATCGAAAGCAAGGCAACTGCTGCTGTTATTGATGCATCAGCATGGGCTCTACCTTCAAACTGTTCAATGCCAGTAACTGCTCCTGCAGCTGGTGAAGACCCTCAGACATGGGAAGTCTTCGTCCAGGCATCAGCACCTAGCGTTGGAACAGCTTTGCTAGGCCCAACACCTGCTGCGAAGGTTACTGTCCAGCCAGCTGGCTAGTAGTCGCACACAGTTATAAAGATCTGGGCCCTGTGAAAATGGGGCCCAGATTTCTGTTAAAAAGTAAAGAAAATGGAAACGATTACATAACGACCCTCGCGTCTTACCTTTCGGCCTATGTGTCGCTAATTAGTATTGGATTGTCTATAGAAAGGGCACAAATTGACGATGTCAAAGAAATCATTCCGAAAGCGTTTACTTCCAGCCATTCTGGCCTTCGCCTTGATTACACCTGTGTCAATTACAGCCGGTTCAGCCTCAGCTGCTGACTGTCCTACAGCTCAGTGTGCTACTTTGACCGTCCACTACAAGAGAACTAGCGTTCCGCCAAGCTACGGGGATTGGGGTCTATGGCTCTGGGCATTTAAAGCTGACCCAGGTCTACCTGAGTCTCAGGTCACACCTTTCAGCGGATCTCAGCTTGATGAGAAGGGGTACGCAGTTCTGACCACTAAAGTTCCAATCACTCCCAACGTTACTCAGCTTGGATTGATTCCGAGACTGAAGAGTGGCTGGACGAAGGATGTTGATCTGGACCGCCTAGTAAATCTGGATGCAAACAAGTCTGCAGAGATTTGGATCCAGCAGGGCGATGGTTACATCTACAACAATTCCAGTTTTATTCTTCCTTCTGAAATCTGGTCAGCGACTATTGAAACTTTCAGAACTATTAAAGTCACTCTAAGCAAGCCAAATGGAACTGCTGGTGCAGGTTTCACAATTGAAGGAGTGGACGCTCCTGCGATATTAATGGCCGAAAAAGTCAAAGACCTAAACAATGGAACCACTTCAAGCAACAAGCAGTGGCTAGTCACAACAGTTACTGACATTCCATTAGGTTCAAGCCTTACTCTCAAGCACGAAGATCCTGATCCAACAAGGACATCTTTTGGAACCAAGTTGATTAACCCTGCGGCTATTTTTTCTAGCACTGACTTCGTGAATGCTTTCACTTACACAGGTGACGACCTTGGTGCTACACACACGGCTGCTAAGACAGACTTCAGAGTGTGGGCACCAACAGCGAGCGAAGTTTCCCTACTTACCTATGCAAGTGCAGATGCAGCTAAGAACACTGCAACTGTCACTCCAATGGTGAAGAGTGAAAAGGGAACTTGGACTGCGTCTCTTAGTGGAGATCGTCATTTACAGGTTTACATGTATCGAGTCACAGTTGGTGGAAACACAGAAGAAGCAGTTGACCCATATGCTCGTTCAGTAACTGCTAACGGTGTTCGCGGTGTTGTTATCGATCTATCGAAGACAAACCCTGCTGGTTTCGTAGCTCAGGCAAAGCCTGCATTCTCTGGTAATGCAGCAGATTCAATCATGTATGAGCTTCATGTACGTGATGCTTCGATAGAAGCTTCAAGCGGTGTGAAGGCTGCAGACAGAGGTAAGTTCAAGGGACTTGCTCAACTTGGCACAAGCGTCAAGGTTGGCAAAGTTTCTGGATCAACTGGTCTGAGCTACATGAAGGAACTAGGTGTAACTCACGTACAGCTACTTCCGATGTATGACTATGCATCAGGTGGCGATGAGCTAAACCCTACATTCAACTGGGGTTATGACCCAGAGCACTTCAACACTCCTGAAGGTCAGTACTCAAGCGATCCAACTAACCCAGTTGCAAGAATTTCTGAACTAAAGACTGCTATTCAAGCCATGCACAAAGCTGGATTGAGAGTAACCATGGACGTTGTTTATGGTCACGTAGCAAGTGCAACTGAGTTCAGCCAGAACCTAATCGTTCCTGGTTACTGGTTCCGTAAGGACGCTAGCGGCAATCTAACTAACCGGTCAGGTTGTGGAAATGACACTGCAACTGAGCGTCCTATGGTCCGAAAGTTCATTGTTGACTCAATGAAGTATTGGACTAAGGAATACAAATTAGACGGTTTCAGAATCGACCAAATGGGTCTATGGGATGTAACGACATTGAACCAGGTCCGTGAAGCAGTCCGTGCGATCGAACCTAAGGCAACAATTATTGGTGAAGCTTGGAGCATGGGTGGAGACAGCGGTCTTCCTCAGGGTAACCAAGCTCAGCTAGTAAACATGCCTGGCATCGGTGGTTTCAACGATGGAATCAGAAACGCTGTGAAGGGAAGTCCTGACGGTCTTTCTGATGGTGGTTACGTCAATGGAAACCCAGGTGGAACTCTTGCCGCATTGAAGGCCGGAATCATCGGACACACTCCATCAAACGTTCTTACTGTTCCGTGGATGACACTTGATGCTGGTCAGTCAGTTAACTACGCAGAAGCGCACGACAACATGACTTTGTTTGACAAGCTATGGGCGGTAAACAACCAGAGCTCTAAGGCAGCTGTTGCTAAGCAGTCGAGACAGATTTCTTCACTGCTGTTTGCAGCTCAAGGAACTGCTTTCATTCAGGCTGGTCAAGAATTCTTGCGAACAAAGAATGGCGATCACAACAGCTACAGATCTTCAGATGCTGTGAACAGCCTTAAGTGGACAGAGCGTATCACTCAGAAGGTAACAGTTGACTACAACAAGGGTCTAATCGCAATGCGTAAGGCTCACCCAGCATTTAGATTGAAAACTCCTGCGAGCATTCAGGCGAACCTGAAGTTCTTGAACGCTCCAAACAACGTTCTAGCGTTCTCATTGAACGGTAAAGCTGTGAAGGATAAGTGGGCAACAATCGTTGTGATCTCCAACCCGAACTCAACGACCCAGAAGGTTAACCTACCTGCAACCGGAGACTGGAAAGTCGTTGTCTCAGGGGACAAGGCTGGTGTTGCAACTTTGGCTACGTTGAAGAAGGCAAAGACTGCATCAGTTCCTGCAAACAGTACTTTGATTATCTGGAAATAAAAACTGAAGAAAATTAGAAACCATAAATTCAAGTAAAAGAGAGAATGGGAAATGAAAAATAGAACAAGAAAACTAGTTGGACTAGTAGCTGCTCTAAGCGTTGTTGGAAGTGGGCTTACCCTTGCCAACCCTGCATCAGCGGTTACTAACCTGACTATCTGGGCTGACAAGGGAACTCTTGACACCATCAAGTCTCGCGTTCAGAAGTGGGATACAGATAACGCTGCTTACACAGTAACCATCGTAGAAAGAGACTTTGGTACTGTTCGTGAAGTTCTTAAGACAGCAGTTCCTAAGGGTCAGGGTCCTGACATTCTTGCAGGTGCTGCTCACGACTGGATTGGTAACTTGGTAGCTGCCAACGTTCTTCTTCCAATCGATGCGAACCTTCCTGCAAACTTCAAGGACGACTTCGTTCCGGGAGCTCTTCAGGCTATGAAGTTCAACGGTAAGTACTATGGTGTTCCTGGTTGGACTGAGAACATTGCGATTCTTCGTAACGTCAAGAAGGCTCCTAAGCCATTGAAGTCTGTAAACGACATCAAGGATGGCGAGCTAGGTATTAACTACGACGCAACTAACTCAGATCCTTACCACCTATACCCATTCCAGACCATGTTCAGTGCTCCTGTATTCAAGACATACACATCAGGTGCTAACAAGGGCGATTGGACTGACACTGTAGGTATGGGCGGAACTAACGGTGCAAAGTTTGCCAAGTGGCTAGCCGCTAAGGGAACTAAGTTCTTCGGTCCTCCATCAAACGCAAAGATTCTTTGTGACTTCTTGAACCCAACAAAGACAACAACCGTCAAGGGCAAGAAGGTAACTACCGGTGCGATCAAGTACTGGGTTACCGGTGCATGGAACATCAACGCAATTGAAGCTGGTGCTGGTGGTTGTAAGACTGGACTAAAGGTCGGAACTGGTTACTCTATTGATCCGCTACCAACTGGTCCTACAGGCACAAAGGCACAGCAGTTCCTAGGTATTCGCGGTTACCTAATGGTTGCATCTGGACCAAACAACGTAACTAACGTTCCTGGAGCTGTAGAGCTAATGCGATTCATGTCATCAGAGGCTACTCAGTTCAGCCTCTATGACAACTACAACAAGACACCTGCTAACAAGGCTGCTCTTGACCGTGCCAAGGTAAACCCTGTTATCAAGGGGTTTGCTAACGCTGCAAACACCGTCCCAATGCCAAACTCTCCAGCAATGGCTGCAGCTTGGACCATCTGGGGCAAGGCACAAACAAGAATTATCCAGGGCAAAGAAAAGAAGCCAGATGTCGCATGGGCGAACATGGTGAAGGCTTTGCAGGCAGCAATCGACAAAGTTAAGTAACAACTAGATAGACAGTGGGCATCCTAATCGGTGCCCACTGTCTGCTGTCTAGGTAAATGAATTAGAAACAGGCATTGAAAGGCACAACATGGCTTTAGGAATTCTTAAGAGTAGAAAAGGGGAGGGGCCTAGCCTTTCCGGTACCCTTTGGAAACTCGGAGCCCTTGGTGTTACAGATGCTGTTGCAGTAACCATGATCTTGGTTCTAATCGCCCAAGAACTTATGCTTGCAGCCGCAATTAGCATCGCGGTTTTGTTGCTTGTGAACTGGATCTATCTTCGTAAGGGTGGACTACCAGCTAAGTATCTAGCGCCTGGTGTTCTTTTTCTAATTGTTTTCCAGATTTACGTTTTGGTGTTTAGTGGTTACACAGCCTTCACGAACTACGGAAGTGCTCACAATGGTGACAAAGCACTTGCCATTCAGACAATCAAGAACGCGGCTTTCAGAACAGTAGAAGGCCCTGACTACACAATCAAGCTTGCAAAGGCAAATGATGATGGAGCTAGAGCCTTCATCATGACTAACAACCTAACCAATGAAGTCTTCGTTGGTGAAGACGGAAAGCTTCCAGTTCCAATTGCAGAAGGCTCATACGTTAGAAGCACTGAGTGTGCCGATAAGTATGACGAAGACGTAGAGAATTGTGCCAAGGCAGCTGAATCAGTTGATGGTTACACCACTCAGAATGTTGAAGCCCTTTCACAGCTTGAGAAGAATAAGTTCGCTTCGATTCGTGTCGCTACAGATCTAACTAACGACAACGTTGGTGTTAGATCATCTGACTTCACAATCGCGGTTCCAACAGAAGCAACATTAAAGTATGACGAGAAGGCAGATACGTTCACAGCACTCGTTAGCGATGACTACGGCGCTTACACAGAGGGCGATGTTTTCAAGCCTGCCTCAGATGGATACTTCAGACTTGACGGGGTTTTAGAGAACGCCAAGCTCGATGGTGGTTGGAGAGTAGAAGTTGGGCTGGCTAACTTTGAAACAATCTTTACTGATGAACAACTTCGAGCCCCTCTGTTCAAGGTCATTACATGGACCTTTATCTTTGCAATCCTTACAGTTCTGACAACCTTTATTCTTGGTTTGTTCATTGCTTTGACTTTCAACAGCGAGAAGCTCAAGGGTAAGAAGATCTACCGTGCTGTGATGATTCTTCCTTACGCGTTCCCTGGCTTCCTCTCTGCTTATGTTTGGGTAGGTTTGCTCAACAGAGAGAACGGCTTTATTAATACCGTGATTTTGGGCCAGACGCCTGGTTCCGAAGGTAACTTCCCTTGGCTTTTGGAAGAGGGTCCTGCTCGTCTAGCAGTTCTATTGGTAAACCTATGGCTAGGTTTCCCTTACATGTTCTTGATCACCACTGGAGCGCTTCAATCAATTCCAGCAGAGTTGAACGAAGCTGCAGAGATTGATGGTGCAACTGGTTGGCAGAACTTCAGATTGATTAAGCTGCCGTTGCTACTTATCTCAATTACTCCGCTATTGATTGCATCATTTGCCTATAACTTCAACAACTTTACGATTATTTATTTGTTGACAAAAGGCGGTCCGAGCGATTCGGGTATCACTGATTACGACGTTGGTGGAACAGACATTCTGATTACGTTCGTTTACAAGATCGCTTTCTCTGGTACAGGTCAGAACTATGGACTTGCAAGTGCGTTCTCAATCCTGATCTTTATCGTCGTGGCAACTATTTCTCTAATAAGTTTCAAGAGAACCAAGAAGTTTGAGGAGATCGTCTAATGGCTAACGCAACACTTTCTAAAAAGAAGCCTTTCAATCCAGCTAAATGGTTCTTCTCAACTGGATGGCGCCACCTAGTTGGAATCGCAGTTTGCATCTTCGCAATTTTCCCGATTCTCTACATCTTGTCGACTTCTCTATACCCAAATAACGACATCAACAACACCACAGCACTGTTCCAAGAGATCTCGATTGCTAACTACCTCGAGCTATTGGCACAGGACACTCGT
>CALFOB010000131.1 GCA_937919125.1 uncultured Micrococcales bacterium
CAATCAGGAGCTGGATTGTTTTCTTCATTATCTAGGCATCTTGCAAGCAGGTGTTCCGCCAGGTAGCTTCTGGCGATACTTAGCTACCAATGCATAACCAGGCCTTGCTAACCATACAAATGGTGGAATCAGAATTAGATTGCCAAAGGCTCTTAGAAGAATATTGTTTTGAATCTTGAATAGGTTTGCGAAAGCTTCATGTCCTGCATAGTTCTTGCCATCAACAACTAGATAGACCTTGGCTGTTACTTGCTCAAGGGTGAGTCCATGAATGGCTGGATCTATGAATTGAAAAGGCGTTGCCTCGATAGGAGTTGTTGTGTGTTTGAGAATAAAATTCGTTGCTGTCGTGCAGAAGCCACAGTCACCATCAAAGATAAGTAAAGGCTTTGCTTGCATATCTAAAGACTAACTTAAGGCTAGATAAAGGTCTAGATGGTTCCTTTATCTAGGCCCTTTAGAACAACCTTTGCTCGTTCTCTTAGTTCTTCTAGATCAGATAAACGATCTAAACCTTTGAGTTGCTGAGCCATGCGGTGATTCATCTTGAATGTTTCTCTATGTCTATCCAAGAAGTCCCAGTAGAGAGTTGAGAAAGGACATGCATCATCCCCAGATCTCTTCTTAGGGTCATAAACACAAGACTTACAGAACTCAGTCATTCTTGAGATGTATGCTCCACCTGCTGGGTATGGCTTAGTCATTAGCTTTCCACCATCTGCGTATGTGCCCATACCAATAATGTTTGGAACCATTACCCATTCGGTTGCATCAATAAAGTTCTCTCTCATCCAATCCAAGAACTCTTGAGGATTCACTCCAGTAATTAGAGCAAGGTTACTTAGGATCATTAGCCTTGGAATGTGATGAGTCCAGGCACGTTTCTCAATATCTCCAACTACCCCTTGAACACAGTTCATTGACGTTGCTTTTGAATTCTTGAACACAGTTAGAAGTGTTCTGTTAGCTTTCAAAGCATTTGCTTCGCGATATTCGTACCCTAAGAACCAATACATCCCATTGATGTATTCGCGCCAACCAATTACTTGGCGAATGAAAGCTTCAACAGATTGAATCGCATATTCATTCTTTTCGTATGCCTTGATAGTTTCTGAGATAACTTCAGCTGGATGAAGTAGTCCGTTGTTTAGATAAGGACTAATCAGCGAATGGTGCATAGCCCAGTTATCTTTAGCAACAGCATCCTCGTAAGGGCCGAATGCATTCATGTGGTGCTTTAGGAAGTGCCTGAGTTGAGCTAATGCTCCGGCTCTTGTCGTTGCCCACGTAGTTGAAATCTCAAGACCTAGTTCTTTAGCAACTTCAATATCTATTGAGTCTCTGTCTTGCTCAAGGTATGCAGGCCAGGTGTAGTTCTTAGGTGGTGGAAGTCTGTTGTCTTGATCAAAGTTCCATTGACCTCCAACAGGCTTTCCATCTTCAACCAAGATGCCCAGACGAGTTCTTTGAAGTCTGTAGAAGTTCTCCATTACAAAAGACTTCTGCTTAGTAGCCCATTCTCTAAATAGATCTCTTGGAGTTAGGAAGAAGTCGTTAGGAACAAACTCAACACCATAGTTGTGGAGTTGTTCATACTGCTTTATGGAAGAAGGTTCAGCACAAACAATAGGCACCTCACTCTTCAGTGTCTTTTGAGCTTCCTCAAGACCAGCAATAGTGTTCGCTGCCTTTATGTATTGAACCTGAAAACCTTTAGCTTCTAGTTCCAGAACAAAGTGTCTTGCTGAAGAGATCATGAAGAACAAACGTTCTTTATGCCAATCTCTGCCTGAAACCATTCTCTTGCTCTCAACTAGAACAACTAGATCTGTTTGAGGGTTGGCTTTAGCTAGAGCACCATGCTTTAGATTCAGATGATCAAAGGGAACGTAAATGATTCTTTCAATCATGCAGATTTACATTTCTTGGAACAGTAGAGAACGTTGTCCCAGTCTCTTTCCCACTTCTTACGCCATTCAAAAGGCTTCTTGCAGGTAACACAAATCTTTGGAGGATACCCTCCTTTGGTTTGTGCAACTCTAGCCATGAAAGAAGACTATCCGCTGCGAGTTGCATGGCTAGAATATTTCTGATTCTTGAGGAAAGGTTTTATGAGATTTCTAATTGCAGTTATAGATGACAGAAGCAATTCAGCAGATTCCAATGAGATGGCTGCAATTGATGAGTTCAACGACCACCTCTCTGAAAAAGGTCAGTTGATTATGGCCTGCGGAATTGAAGACCCTAGTTCAGCAAGTGTTCTAGATGACAGAGCAAGCGCAGGACACATATCTTCTGGTCCTCTTCATGACAACAGTGAGTTCATGGCTGGCTTCTGGATTATCTCCGCTGAGTCTGAAGAGGAAGCTAAAGAGCTAGCTGCCTGGGGCTCTAGGGCTTGCAATAGAAAAGTAGAACTTCGCAAACTTCATGGCTAGGGCTCTTGGTAGCCTTGAGTCATGATCAAATCTAAAGATTTCAGCGAGTTCCTTGCTAGCAGAAGAACTACCCGTTCTTTCAAATCAACTCCAGTTGATTCAAAACTCATTGATGAAATCATCGAGGATGGACTAACCGCTCCTAGCTGGAGTAACACCAGACCTTTCATGGTAGCTGTTGCATCAGGTGAAGTTAGAGATCGTATTTCTAAAGACATGCTTGAGCGTTGGGCGGTTGGCTCAGGTGTGACAAGCGGCAGCTTGAAAGACAAGATTAAATTCCTATTTACTCCTAAAGCTTGGCCTCTAAGTGATTACCCAATCATGAAGGCTTATCCAAAATCACTTCAGCCTAGAGCTAGAAGGGTTGGTAAAGAACTTTATGGATTACTCGGAGTAGCTAGAGGAGATAAGAAGGCTAGAGATGCTCAATGGGCTAAGAACTATGAGTTCTTCAATGCTCCTGTTGAGATCTTTGTCTTCATACATAAAGGTCTGTCTGTATTCGCAGCAAACGATGCAGGACTATTTGCCGAGAACCTAATGCTTAGTGCTCACGCCAAGGGATTGGGTACCTGTGCTCAAGGCGCAGTAGCTATTTGGCCTAAGGCAGTCCATGAAGAATTCAACATCCCTAAGGGATACAAGCTCATCTATGGAATTGCTATTGGTTACCCGGATGATGCTGAAGTAAACACCTTCAAGGCCAACCGCATTGGTGCTGACGAGATCAAGATACCGACATGTAAAAAGAGCCCTGAATCTGGTGACGATTTCGTTGTAGTTATTTCCTAAATAAAGCACTAGATGTATTTGTTTCATTGAGTTTTTGTGCTTGACTCACATATGGACCTAATACTAAAAAGCGGTACAGACTTCGCATCTACGTTCGAGCGTGCAAGACAAGCAGCTCCTGAAGCATTTGATGCTTCTTCTATAAGAAACCTTGTTGGTGGGGAATGGGTTTCAATCGGTGTTCAACAACCACACATGACTCCAGTGGATCAGAGCTTCATTGTTGGTCCAACCATGCTTTCCCTCAATCAAACTCAAGATGCAGTTGATAAAGCAATCAAGATGCATGAGCCATGGTCAAGGACTTCTCTAGATGAAAGAAAAGCCAAAGTATCTAAAGCTCTTGAACTACTTCGCGAACAAAGAGATCTAATTGCTCTACTTCTTCTATGGGAGATTGGTAAGCCTTGGAAGTTGGCTTGTGCTGATGTTGATAGGTGTATAGAAGGTGTTGAGTGGTATCTCGAAGAGATAGACCGCCAGATGATTGGCAGAACTCCCCTTCGAGGCCCTATTTCAAACATAGCAAGCTGGAACTATCCGCTATCTGTTCTAGTTCACGCTGAATTAGTCCAACTACTTGCAGGTAACGCAGTTATTGCAAAGACCCCTACCCAAGGTGGTTTCCATGCTCTAACTCTTGCTCACGCCATGATGGCTAGAGCAGGTCTGCCTGTAACACTTATTTCTGGATCCGGTGCTGAACTAGCTCCTGCTCTAGTTAGCTCTTCAGATCTAGGAGCACTTGCCTTCGTTGGAGGGAGAAACAACGGTAGAGCAGCAGCAACCTCTCTTACCTCTCTAGCTACCCGCCACATCCTGGAACAAGAAGGATTGAACTCATGGGGTGTTTGGGGCAAACCAAACTGGAGTGAACTAGCAGCTCACCTAACTAAAGGTTTTGAATACGCCAAACAGCGTTGCACTGCTTATCCACGCTACGTTGTTCAAAGAAACCTCTTCCCTGAGTTTTTAGAGATGTATTTGGATGTGGTGAAGGGTCTTCGATTTGGTCACCCGTTGGCTGTAGCTAAGCCAACCGATGACTTCCCTGATCTTCACTTCGGTCCAGTAATTAGCTCAAAGAAGGTAGCTGAACTAGAAAGATCATTCGATGAAGCAGTTCTTCGTGGAGCTGTACCTCTATATGTAGGAAGTCTTGATCATGGTTCCTTTATAAAGGGACAGGACAGATCTGCCTACATAGCCCCACACACCATCCTTGAACCACCAACCACCTGGTCCATTCACCACAGCGAGCCTTTTGGGCCTTTGGACTCAATCGTTCTAGCTGAATCAGAGGCTGAACTGATTGCTGCCATGAACGTATCAAACGGAAACCTAGTAAGTTCCCTAGCCACAGACGATCTAGCCCTAGCTGAGAGAGTCAAAGAAGAGTCCCAGGCCTTCAAATTCGGCATTAATAAGCCTCGATCTAGAGGCGATAAGGCTGAAACCTTCGGTGGTAGAGGAGCTAGCTGGAGAGGCTGCTTCGTTGGCGGAGATCTTCTAGTTCAGTCAGTTACTGAAGGCGAAGGCTTTCTTTTCGGCAATTTTGCCGATGGTTCAAGATATCCAGCTGACGCTTAGCTAAAAAAGGCCCAAAAGAAGCGAATATCACGCTGATATTCGTTTTTTGGGCCCAATATTGTCGGTCTGTAAAGATTTGATAACACAAAAGCCAAATTTCGCGAAACCGCTTTCGCGAGCGATTTATCGGGTTTACTCTTTCTATTAGACGTGTGTGCGCGCGTACTGAGTACCAAACTTTTCAAGGGTATTCCCTTGAACTGGCAATTCCACATCGTAATGAAAGGCACACATGTTTCTAAACAAAGTGAAACTGCGCAAGGCTTCCAGCCGCGTAGCTCTCCTGTTAGCAACTGGTTCACTCCTTGCAACAGGAATATCTCCTGCTCACGCACTTGATGCAACTCCTCTTTTCATAAGCTTCGAAGCCAGCGATCCGCTAAAGGATGTTAGCGCGGCTGGCGGTGCATTCGGAGGTGCATCAGCAGAAGTTAGTGCAGGTACCAACCTGACTACTGGCGACTCTCTGCACTTCACAAAGAATGGTGAGCCATGGGCTGGTGTAAACATCTTGACTTCATCATCAACACCTTACGGTTACACAGCTGCTGACAAGAAGGTTGTTACTTTCGATTACTGGTCACCAGATTCAGTTGCATCACCCGTGATGCTAAAGCTTGAATCACCAGCTGCAACTCTTAAGGCTGTAGAAGCTCAGCCTGGATATAACCAGATTTCAGTTGACTTCACTGGTGTTGCTAGCTGGGGCGGTGGCTACACCAAACTAATCATCTTCCCTAACTTCGGTGCAGATGACGCGACCTACACAGGTGCAGCTGCTGTAGCAAACACTGGTCAGGTATATGAGATCGATAACATCTCAATCAACGGTGGAACTCCAGCTGACATTTACGTTCCTGTTGCAGCTCCTACAAGAGAAGCAACAAGCACTTTGATGACTTTTGAAGCTGACGATACATACGGTGCAGCTGCGGTCGGCGCAGGTTTTGAAGGCGCTGTGACTCTTATTAAGGATGTTCCTGCTGGCGGTAACGGTGGCAAGGGTCTAGAAATTGAAAAGGCTGGAAACGCATGGTCAGGTGTAAACCTAATCACTGCAGGATCAACCCTGAAGTTCCTAGATGCTGCAAACAAGACCGTGACTGTGAACTACTACTCACCTGAGACAGTAAACACTCCAGTTCAGTTCCAGTTGGTAGCAACAGACGGTTCAAAGATCAACCAAGCGGTTGAAGCTGTTCCTGGTTGGCAGACACTAACCTTCGACTTCTCTGCTTCTTACAACGATGCAAAGACATACACCGCAGCAGTTATCTTCCCTAACTTCGTAAATGGTGGAGACGTACCTGGTTACACAGGTGCTGCTGCAGTTTCACCATTGACCGGCAAGAAGTACTTCATCGATAACGTTGGTTTCAACGGCGCGACAACACCAGCTATCCCGACTCCAAGTGGTGCAACAAGCACACTAGTTACTTTTGAGTCTGGTGACACACTTGGTGCTGGAGCAGTTGGAGATGCGTCAGGGGCGAAAACTCAGGGTTCATTCGCTGGTGCAGTAACAACAATTGAAGACGCTCCTGCCGGCGGTAACGGCGGTAAGGCTTTGAAGATTGTTAAGAACGGTGAACCATATGCTGGTGTTAACGTTTTGGCTTATGAGGCTGGTACTGTCCGCGTCACAGACGAAACTCACACAGCAGTTACTTTCAACTACTACTCATCAAAGGCTAACTCGCCAGTTCGTATTGAACTGCGCGCTTACCCAAATGCTCTAGGTAAGACAGTAACTGCAGCACAGGGCTGGTCAAAGATCACTGTTGACTTCGCTGACGTTGCAGGTTGGACATCTACAGAAGAGTTCATGAAAGTAATTCTGTTCCCTGACTTTGACGTAGCTGCAGCTGGAGATATCTTCTATGTAGATAACCTGGCAATCAACGGAGCAACTACTCCTGCGATTCCTACTCCAGTTACCCCTAGAGAAGCAACAAGCACCCTTCTTACTTTCGAGACTGGTGACACTCTAGGTGCTGCAGTTGAAGGCGCACCAACAGCTCAGAAGCCACAGGGTGGTTTCGAAGGTGCTACTACTTCAATCGCAGTTGCACCAGCTGGTGGTAACGGTGGAAACGCGCTAAAGATCACAAAGAACGTTGGAGCCCAGGTTTACGCTGGAGCGACCTTCATCAAGTTCGGAGCTGACAAGCGTGTAACCGACGGAACTCACAAGACAATCACTTTCAACTACTACTCACCGAAGGATAACTCCCCAGTGAACGTAGAGCTGCGTCCATACCCGAACGCACTTGGAAAGATTGTTAACGCTCCTCTAGGTTGGTCAACAATCACTGTTGACTTCACCGATGTAGCAGGTTGGACATCAACAGAAGAGTTCACAATGGTGACCATCTTCCCTGACTTCAACCAAGCTGCAGGAGACGTTGCCCAGTCATACTATGTAGACAACGTTGCATTCAACGGTGCTGTAACACCTGAGATTCCGCTAGTTTCTGTGCCAAGAGAAGCAACAAGCACTCTTCTTACATTCGAAACTGCAGACACTCTAGGTGCGAAGGTTGTTGGAGACTCAACACTTGCTAAGCCAGAAGGTGGATTCGAAGGTGCAGTAACAAGCATCGACGTTGCTCCAGCTCTTGGTAACGGTGGCAAGGCTCTAAAGATTGTCAAGGGTGTTGGTTCACCAACTTACGCTGGTGTAAACATCATCCGTTTCGGTGCTGACAAGCGTGTTACTAACGCGACCTACAAGACAATCACATTCAACTACTACTCACCGAAGACAACTTCGTCAGTACGCGTTGAGCTAAGAGCATTCCCTAACGCTCTTGGTAAGACTGTCTCTGCTCCTAAGGGTTGGTCAAAGATCACTGTTGACTTCACCGACGTTGTTGGATGGACATCTACAGAAGAATTCGTTTCTGTAATCCTGTTCCCTGACTTCGATGTCGCTGGTGCTGGAGACGTGTTCTACGTAGACAACTTGGCATTCAACGGAGCTACAACTCCTGCGATTCCATTGCCTAAGGTAAAGCCAACTCTAAAGACAGCTGCTGTTGTTGGAGGTACCGCTAAGGTTGCTAGAACTCTTTATGCAGGTAGGGGTTCATGGACCGGTACAGCAACAATCACTTACACATACAAGTGGTACCGCTGTACTCTAGCTTCAACTAAGACATCAACTCTAGGAACAACACCATACAAGTGTGCTGCGATTTCTGGTGGTTCGAAGTCGACTTACAAGTTGACCTCAGCAGATGTTGGAAAGTACGTACGTGTACTAATCACAGCTAAGAACTCAGCTGGTACTGCTTACTCACTAAGCAAGACAACTTCAAAGGTTGTCAAGTAACAGCTAAGAACTAAAAAATGTGGCCCTCGGTTTTCCGGGGGCCACATTTCTTTAACTAGAAAGTGTTACTTCTTAGATCTCAAAGTCTTCAACCAAGCAATTGCACCTGTTGAATACAAAGCCCAAATCACAAGAAGGGGCTGGAAGAAAAGTCTGATCAATCTGGCTTCATCGGTGTTTAGACCAAACGCATCTGTCTGAGTTAGCCATTGAGAAATGTTGCCTGGGAAGATGGCAATAAAGAACAGTGCAGTTACTGTTCCAGCTATCGGTGCTTTGAATCCTGACAGCAACCAAAGGCCAAGAAGAATTTCAACTATTCCACTAGCTATGACAACAAAGTCAGCATCTAGGGGCAACCAGGTTGGCACCTGAGCTTGAAAAGTTGGGCGAGCAAAAGTCAGGTGCCCGGTGCCAGCAAAAACCAACGCGGCACCAAGTAGCACTCTAGCCAACAACCTAGTTAACTTCTGCATAGCCCTAAGAGTAGTCCTGGGCCGGTGTATCCGGCCGGTTTTTATTTAAACGTCAAGCCACTAAGCATTTTTGTGCTTAAGCGAATCTGACCATCAGTAATTCGACCAAGACTTCTGTGAACTGGTTGCAAGTATTTTGAAGTAGAAACAAGTCGAATTTCTATGTTGGGGAAACGTGCTTTGACTTTCAGAATCGCTCCTTTCATGTCACTGTCGGCTGAGAAAAGAAGTATCTTCGAAATCTTCTGCTCGTAGCAGTGAGATACCATCGCCACAGCAATATTCACGTCAGTTTCTTTTTCAACGTGTTTTACCTCTCTTGCACCAGATCGGAAGAGCGTCGTGTAGG
>CALFOB010000132.1 GCA_937919125.1 uncultured Micrococcales bacterium
GACTGGAGTTCAGACGTGTGCTCTTCCGATCTCACGCCTGCTGTGGTTTGGGAGGATGTTGCTCGTATTTCAATTGAATGCGATGCGCCATGGTGGGTTGTTTACTCTGAGGATTCCGATGGAGTATGTATCGAGCCACAGACCGCGCCACCTGATGCGCAGAACTTAGGTATTACCGGTGAGCATTACATCGAAGCGCTTTTTGTCTTTGAAGAAGAATAAGTAGGATACGCAAATGATTGATCGCGCCCATCTTGCACAATTAATGAAAAAAGAAGAAAAACGGTATCTCGCGCGGACAAAAAAGAGCGGAGTGCTCTTTAAGCAAGCAAAGAAATCTATGCCTGGTGGCGTGCCAATGTCCTGGATGTCCAAGTGGCCTGGCCCTCACCCTGTTTATGTGACTAAAGCTAAAGGCTCTAGATTCACTGACGCTGATGGCATTGAATACGTTGACTTTTGTCTAGGTGACACAGGTGCCATGGTTGGTCACTCCCCAGACGCATCAGTGAAAGCAATCGCTGAGCAGTTATCAAAGGGAATCACTTTGATGCTACCTACCGCTGATGCGGCTATTGCCGCTCAGACACTAGCTGATCGCTTTGGTATGGCTAAGTGGCAGTTCACTCTTACAGCAACAGATGCCAACCGTCACATCTTGAGATATGCAAGACACGTATCAGGTAGACACAAGGTTGTCGTGCACGACTACTGCTACCACGGAACAGTTGATGAAACTTTTGCTGTTCTAGATGACAACGGAAACACTGTTAGCCGTGAGAACAATATTGGTCCTCAAGTTGATCCGAGTGAAACAACAATTGTTGTTCCATTCAATGACCTAGAGGCAGCTGAAGCTGCTTTCGCAACCGGTGAAGTAGCAGCAATGCTGATCGAGCCTGCAATGACCAACATCGGAATCGTTCTTCCAGAGCCTGGTTACCTAGAAGGACTTCGAGAGCTCTGCACTCGTTACGATGTGATCCTTGTCATCGACGAGACACACACTCTAAGTGAAGGTCCTGGCGGAATGACCGCCAGAAGAAACCTTCAGCCAGATGCAGTTGTTCTAGGTAAGACAATCGGCGCAGGTATTCCTGCAGGTGCCTTTGGTATGACAGCAGAACTAACTGCAAAGGTTCAGAAGAGCCTTCACCTGGAACACATTGACGTTGGCGGTGTTGGTGGAACCCTTGCTGGTAACGCTCTATCAATGGCTGCTATCGCCGCAACACTAACCAAAGTTCTAACTCCAGAAGCCTTTGTTTCTATGGAAGCTCTCTGTGATGTTTGGACTAAGAATGTCCAAGAGTTGATCACTAAGTATGGAGCTCCTTGGCAGGTTAGCCAGTTGGGTTGTAGAGCTGAATACTCATTCCGCTCAGAGGCACCTAAGAACGGAAGAGAAGCTGCAGATGCAGATGACTTTGAGCTACAGCAGTATCTTCACATCCACGCTCTAAACCGTGGCATCTTGATGACACCATTCCACAACATGGCTTTGATGTCGCCAGCTCACACAATTGAGGATGTTGAAAGACACAGAGCTCACTTCGAAGAAGCTCTTATCTCTCTGTTTGCTTAGTGCTTTTTGAGTAAGCTGCGACGCTTGCGCTCGCCGTTGATCTGAGTAACTAGTACCAGCAAGATAGCCGCAATAAACACTGCACTACCAATCACGTTGGCCTCAGCAGGAACACCTCTAGCAGCCGCTGTGAATACATACCTAGGGAATGTCATATCTGAACCTGCGTTGAAGTTTGTGATGATGAAATCATCAAAACTCAAGGCGAAGGAAAGCAGAGCGGCAGCTGCGATACCTGGCAGAAGCAGCGGGAATGTAATCTTCCAGAACACCTGTCTTGGGTTAGCGTATAGGTCTTTACCTGCTTCTTCCAATACTGGATCAAGGCTTGCAACTCTCGCTTTTACTGTTACAACCACGAAGGACAAACAGAAGACGATGTGTCCAAGGATGATTGTTCCAATTCCTTTTTCAACACCAAGGCTGAAGAATTGAGATGCAAGTCCAGCACCGAGAACAACTTCAGGGGTTGCCATAGGTAAGAACAAAAGAAGGTTGGTTGCTCTGCGGAATTTGAAGCGGTAACGAACCAAAGCGATAGCAATCATGGTTCCTAACGCAGTTGCCGCAATCGTTGAAACAAATCCAATTAGAACTGAATTCCCAAAGGCTTCACAAACACCTTCACGATCACAAACGTTAGTCCACTTATCTAATGTGAATCCACGCCAGATCAGGTTGGTCTTCAGTGAATCGTTGAATGAGAAGACAAAGGTGTAGCCGATAGGAATCAACAAGTAAATGAACGTGAGAATCGCATACAAAGGAAAAGCGTATTTACCCAAACTAAATTTCATTAGAGCAGCTCCTCCGTTCCAGCTTTCTTGACGTAGCCGGCAACCAGAATCAGAATCGCACCCATCAGTAGAACAGACAGTGCTGAGGCTGAAGGATAGTCATTTATCTGGAGGTAGTTAGCTTCAATTACGTTACCCAGCATTGCTGTTGAACTAGAGCCTAGGAAATCACCTGATGCGTTGATGTAGTCACCAGCGATTGGGATAAAGGTAAGCAGTGTTCCTGAAATGATTCCAGGCATAGAAAGAGGAATAGTCACTTTTCTAAACACTCTTGAAGGTGATGCATAAAGATCAGAGCCTGCTTCTAGGTAGCGAGTGTCCAGTCTCTCTAAGGATGTGTATAGAGGAAGAGTCATGAATGGAATGAAGTTATAAGTCAAACCAAAGATAACCATGAATGGAGTTCCAACAACATATTGATCTGTCTCAAGAAGACCTAGCTGCTGCAAAGTTGTAACAATCCATGATTCGTTAGAGAAAATCTGCTTCCAAGCAAGAGTTCTAAGTAGGAATGAAATGAAGAATGGAGCAATAACCAGAGTCAGCATCAGCTTCTGAAGCAATGGGTAAGGACGAGCCTTCACACCGATGAAGTAAGCCAATGGATAAGAAATTATCAAAGCAAAAATTGTTGCAGCCAATGCGTAGAAGAAAGAACGCATCATGTGAGGGAAATAATCTGCAATTACTAGGAAGTAGTTGTTGATCTCAAAAGCTGGAACGTAGTCTCCAAAACCACCCATTGGATCTGGTGCTTGCAGTGAAACCATGATTAGTGCAAATAACGGTGTTAGGAAGAAAGCTCCCAGGTACGCCATTCCAGGTGCGAGTAGCGCAATAGCCACCTTGCCTGATTTTGTAGGTTTAGAAACACCCTTTGGCTTAC
>CALFOB010000133.1 GCA_937919125.1 uncultured Micrococcales bacterium
TATCTCAATCCCAACCTCTCTATTGGTTGCATTCATTGGTCTTGCTGGTTTCGGTTACTCACTGAACCTGTTCACCCTTAGCGCTCTAACAATCGCTATTGGACGTGTTGTTGATGACTCAATTGTCGTTATCGAAAACATCAACCGTCACTTGGCTTATGGCGAGAAGAAGCTTGAAGCAATCATCAACTCAGTCAAGGAAGTTGCTGGTGCTATTACAGCTGCGACATTGACTACCGTTGCTGTGTTCCTGCCTATTGCTGTTGTTGGTGGACTTGTAGGTCAGCTGTTTAGACCGTTCGCCCTAACCTTCGCTCTGGCGCTGGTTGCTTCACTATTCGTATCTCTAACAATTGTTCCTGTAATCGCCTACTGGTTCCTAAAGACTCCAGTAGTTGAAGAAGGTATGACTGAGGCTCAGGCTCGTAAGTTTGCTGAGAAGGCTAGAAAAGAAGAGGAAGAGCACGAGAGGAAGTCAATTCTTCAGCGCGGTTACATCCCTGTTCTAACAGCCACTCAGAAGCGTCCTGTAATCACTCTTGTTGCTTCTGGTCTTGTATTGATCTTCACCTTCGGTCTAGTTCCATTCATCAAGACCAACTTCATTGGTAGCTCAGGTTCAACAACCTTCAGCATCAACCAGGAAGTTCCACTAGGTGCATCTCTTGAAAACAAGGCAGCAGCAGCTGAAGGCGTTGAAAAGATTCTTCTAGACAGTGGCGACACTGTTGCTGTGACAACCACAATCGGCGGAACTGCTGATAGCCGTGTTGCTTTCGGTCAGTCAGCCGGTGGAATCCAGATCCAGGTTTCAACTAAAGAAACCGTGAACGGAGATGCTTTCCAAGCCAAGATGCAGAAGCTATTCGATGCAGATTCATCTCTAGGTAAGGTCAGCTTCCAGTCAGGTCAGTCATTTGGTTCAAGTGGAACTGTTGACGTAACCGTCACAGCCAAGACCGATGAACAGCTTCGTGCTGGTATCAAGGTCGTTCAGGCAGCCCTTGAAGGAAAAGTAGATAACGTCTCCCCTGATGTAGTAACTACTCTTAGCGAGAAGCAGAGAACCCTTAAGGTAACTGTTGATCGTGAGAAAGCTACACGTTTTGGTCTGAGTGAAATTGCTGTTGCAACTATTGTTTCTAACGCAATGAGCCCGCAGAGCATTGGTTCAGTAAACATCGATGAGAAGCAGACCGATATCTACATCAAGTCTGAAAACGTTCCTAAAACCATCGCTGAAGTTAAGGCAATTCCGCTTAGCCCATTCGGTCAGGTAACTCTAAGTTCAGTTGCCAAGGTTGAACTAGTTTCAGTTCCTACCAAGGTCACTACTAAGGATGGAGATCGTGCAGCAACTGTTTCACTAACTCCAAACAAAGATGCAAGCCTTGGTCCAATCACCGTTCAGGTTGCTGGCATTGTTGAGGATCTTCAGGACAAGATGCCTGCTGGTTCTTCACTACTTCCAATTGGTGGTGTATCAGCAGACCAAGCAGAGTCATTCGGTCAGCTAGGTCTAGCTCTTCTTGCCGCTATTGCGATTGTTTACCTAATCATGGTTGCAACATTTAGAAGCCTTGCTCAGCCACTAGTTCTTCTAGTATCAATTCCTTTCGCAGCTACCGGAGCATTCGTGGCTCTTCTAGCAACCGACACAGCACTGGGTCTTCCAGCTCTGATCGGTATGTTGCTACTGGTTGGAATCGTTGTTACCAACGCGATTGTTCTGATTGACCTAATCAACCAGTACCGTCTGCAAGGTATGGCTTTTGAAGAAGCAATCATCAATGGTGCTCGTCAGAGACTACGCCCTATCTTGATGACTGCTCTTGCAACCATTGGAGCTTTGAGCCCACTAGCTCTTGGCTTCACAGGTTCAGGTGGATTCATCTCTCAGCCACTAGGAATTGTGGTTATCGGTGGCCTGTTCTCTTCAACTATCTTGACCCTGGTCATCGTTCCTGTTCTCTACCGTTTGGTTGAAGGCAGAAAAGAGCGCAAGGCTAAGAAGAAGGCAGCTAAGGCTGAGAAGAAGGCGCTAGCTAAGAAGCCTGCTTCGAAGACCCCAGCCAAGAAAAAGACATCAGCTAAGACCGCTTAGCCCTAAAGGTAAACTTATTTAGAGCCCTTGATCCTGTAGGGCTCTAAATGAGTTTGAAGGAATCATGAACATACCCGAGTACTTAGTCTGGATTGACTGTGAGATGACAGGGCTAAACCCTGACACCGAATGCATTGTTGAAATAGCAGCAGTTATCACCGACTTTGATCTAAATGTTCTTGATGAAGGCATTGACCTAGTCATCAAACCTAGAGCTGGAACTGTTGAAGCCATGGGTGACTACGTTCGTAAGATGCATACAGACTCAGGCTTAATCAAGGAATTTGCATCAGGTATTGAACTTGAAGATGCAGAAGCCCAGGTATTGGAATACATCAAGAAATACATTCCAAACGCTAAGACCTCTCCCCTAGCTGGAAACACAATTGGCACAGATCGCATGTTTATCGCTAAGTACATGCCTAACCTGGATGCCCACCTGCACTACAGAAACATTGATGTTTCAACCATCAAGGAACTGTCTAAGCGCTGGTATCCAAGGGTCTACTTCCAAGCCCCTAAGAAAGAAGGCGGCCATAGAGCCCTAGCCGACATTCTTGAATCCATTGAAGAACTTAGGTATTACCGCCAGGGAGTATTCGTTGAGGGTCAAGGCCCAACAACAGAAGAGGCTCAGGCGTTGGCTCAGGCCATCAAGACTGATAAACTTTAAGAGTTGATTTCGGCTAGTCCGGAATAAAACATGGTGGGTATAGCTCAGCTGGTAGAGCGCCTGGTTGTGGTCCAGGATGTCGCGGGTTCAAGTCCCGTTACTCACCCCAAAAGATAAAGCCCGACTTTTTGGTCGGGCTTTTCTCATTTTGCGATGGTTGGTATTTTGCCGTCGCCGTAGGTTGCGGTTATCTCGCTGATGATCACCTGGTAGCCGTTGTACCAGTTCTGAACCTTGGCCTTGGCCTCGCGGTGATCCTCGAAGCGAGCGAACTTGGTGATGGTCGCCATGTCTTCGAAATAGTAGATCGAGTTTTTGGTTTCGCCGTCGGCACTCACCCAGCGCTCAACACCCAAGAAACCCGGCAGGGTCAGGGCGTATTCGTCGATGGATGCGTCGAGTCGATGAAACTCCTCGTCATAGACGCCCGGCTTGAAGATGAACTGAGCGGCGAACATGACCTAGGACTTGGCTCGTTCGATGATCAGCTCGCGCACGCGTCCGGCGTCGGCCTGACCCTTCATCGCTTGCATTACGGCACCGATGACAGCGCCGGCAGCTTGAAGCTTGCCTTCGCGAATCTTCTCGAGCACGTCTGGCTGCTTGGCAAGGGCTTCGTCGATAGCCGCCTGCAACGCGCCGTCGTCTGAAACAACCTCGAGTCCGCGGTCGGCAACGATCTTGGCAGGGTTACCAGCGCCCTCGAGCACGGCCTGCAGAACCTCGCGACCAATGCGGTCGTTGATCTTGCCAGACTCAACCAGGGTGGCTAGCTCGGCCACGTCTGCCGGTGTGATGGCTAGGTCTGAGACGTCCTTGCCCTCGGCGTTGGCTAGGCGAGCGATCTCACCCGTCCACCACTTGCGAGCGGCCTGTGGCTTTGCGCCAGCTGCAACGGTCTCTTCGAGTTCGTCTAGCAGGCCAGAGTTCACGACATCACGGAACTCGAGGTCGCTGAACGACCACTCCCCCTGCAGACGCTTGCGGCGATCTGCCGGCTTCTCTGGCAGGCTCGCGCGAATCTGCTCGATGAGCTCCTTAGAAGGCTGAACCGGCACGAGGTCTGGCTCAGGGAAGTAGCGGTAGTCGTCGGCGTCTGACTTTGGTCGGCCAGACGACGTGATGCCGCGGTCTTCGTGCCAGTGGCGGGTCTCTTGGGTGATTGTGCCGCCATTGGCGATGATGTGCGCCTGGCGCTGAATCTCGTAACGAACCGCACGCTCAATCGAGCGAAGCGAGTTGACGTTCTTGGTTTCGGTGCGGGTGCCGAGCTTCTCTTGGCCGTGCGGGC
>CALFOB010000134.1 GCA_937919125.1 uncultured Micrococcales bacterium
ATTATTGGCAACCACAGGCTTAGCTCTCAGGGTGATTCTTCGACAACTTGATCATTCGGCAGGATTCTCCATTTCAACTGATGAAGAGAAAAGTTTCCAGCACGGTTATCTAATCGATTATTCAACCGGTGATGTCTCTAGGACTAAGTACGAGTTCCATAAACTCTGTAACTGCAGAGATTTAGATTAGATCGAGGTATCTGCTTCTTGTTCGCTGTCTGTCATCAGCACCATCTTTGTTAGCCCAGGAGATGAACAGTTGGTCCTTGGCTCTAGTAACACCAACATAGAAAAGTCTCTGCTCTTCAGAGATCTGCAGGTCTGTCTTGGCATAGCTAATTGGCATATAACCTTCAACAGCTCCAACGATGAACACTGCCTTGTACTCAAGACCTTTTGCTGCATGAATAGTGCTTAGGGTAATTGATTCTCTAGTTGGTTCATGCTGCGATCTTTGACGCTCTTCTAGCTCATTAGCAAAAGTTTGAATTGTTGCTTCTTTACCAAGTTCATCAGCAATTTGAACTAAAGAGTTGAGCGCTTCCCACTCTTCTAGTGCTCTACCTGAAACATTTGGTGCGATGCTCTGCCAGCCAAGGCTTCTAGCTATCGCTGAGACAGTTTCATAAAGAGATTTACCTGTTGGGTTTGCAGCTTCTGCTCTAACCATTCGAACTGCAGACATGATCTCTGGTCTACTGAAGAAGCGTTGGCCTCCTCTGACCTGATATTCAACACCTGCCCTGCTCAAAGCGTTTTCGATATGTTCAGACTGAGCATTGATTCGATAAAGAACAGCAATCTGACTTGCCTTCATTCCCGAGGAAAGTAGATCTTTGATTTTGTTAGCAACAAAATCACACTCTTGCTCTCTGTCTTGGAACTCTAGAACCTGCGGTTCTAACCCTCTAGGTCGAACTGATTCAAGTGGTTCAAACTTTTGGTTGCCTCTAACCCTGTTAGCTACTGCGATGATCTCAGGAGTTGAGCGGTAGTTCTTAGTTAGCTCAATCACATTCGCTCCTGGATACCTAGAGTCAAATTTTTCTAGGAAAGAGGCATTAGCTCCGCTGAATGAATAAATAGTTTGGTTAGGGTCACCAACAACACATAGGTCGCTTCTGTCCCCTAGCCAAGTATCTAGAAGTTCCTGCTGCAACTTAGAGATGTCCTGATATTCATCAACTGTGAAGAAGCGATACTGCTGATGAACATGGGCTAGTGCTCTAGGTTCAGATTTGAGCATTCCTGTGCAGAGAAGAAGAACATCTTCCCAGTCAATCTGTTTTGCCTTTACCTTGGCATCTTCATAGGCAACCTGGATCTCATAAGAGCGAATAGGTGCAAGACCTTGAATCGCTGGTCGAGTTGAGATCTGGTCCAGATATTGTTCGAGGCTAAGCATCGAGTACTTTCGCCATTCAATTTCAGCTGCAAGATCGCGGATGGTGTTTGCATCTAGACGAATCTTCAGGGCTTCTGCGGCTTGACCGATTGTCTTTGACTTTGAATCAAGAACTCTAGGAGCTTCAATGCCGAAGAAGTCTCGCCAAAAGTATTCAAGTTGAGACAAAGCTGCAGCGTGGAAAGTCTTGGCATTTACCGAATGAACTCCAAGACCTCGAAGCCTCGCTCTAAGTTCACCGGCTGCACGGTTTGTATAGGTGAGAGCCATCACACGATTCTCAGAGAAGTCTCCGCGAAGAATGCCATAAGCAATTCTGTGTGTGATGGTTCTAGTCTTTCCAGTTCCTGCTCCAGCCAGAATCACTGTTGGTCCTAGTAAAGATTGGGCTGCTTCTCGCTGCT
>CALFOB010000135.1 GCA_937919125.1 uncultured Micrococcales bacterium
GAAGTAATTGTGCCAAGCTGGCGACCAGACATTACGCACAAGACGGATCTTGTTGAAGAAGTTGCTCGCATTACAGGCTATGACCGCATCCCTTCACGACTTCCTGTCGCTCCTCCAGGTAAGGGACTCACTAGATCTCAGAAGATGCGCAGAGCTGTATTGAATCAACTTTCTGCAACTGGTCACGTTGAAGTGTTGACGTATCCATTCCTAACACCTGAACAGAACTCATTCTTCTTTGAAGACAGCGCCACAAGAGTAGTTCTAGCCAATGCCATGCAAGAAGATGTGAATGAAATGCGTTTGAGCATTTTGCCTGGCTTGATTGATGCTGCAAAGAGAAATGTTTCTAGAACACTCACTGACTTAGCTATATATGAAGTTGGATTAGTCTTCAATCCAGCCAAATCTTCTAAAGCTGTTGAACTTCCAAACGGAACTTCATTGCCAAGTGAGAAAGACCTAGAGGCACTCCACGACAGCGTTCCTCATCAACCACTTTCACTAGGGGCACTATTCCTAGGAAACAGAATTGCCGAGCAGGTTGGTAGAAAAGCAACTAAGTCCGGCTTCGCTGATGCGATTCAAGCAGCACGTATTGTGGCCCACGCAGTGGGCATTGAAATAGAACTTGAACAGAGCACTCCTAAAGGATTCCACCCGGGTAGAACCGCGGAGCTAAAGATTAAGGGAACCAATGTGTCTGTTGGTTTCGCTGGTGAATTACACCCAGAGCTTGCTATTGCTAACGACCTACCTAGACAGGTTGGTGCTTTGCAGATGAATCTAGAAGCATTGTTTGCTAACGCTCCTGAACTTATTCAGGCTGGTGCTGTGGAAACGTACCCTGCTGCAACTCAAGATCTCTCTCTTGTTCTTGATCTAGAGGTACCTGCAGGCAAGGTGTTGGAAGTTCTTGCTGGATCTGCAGGAGAACTTCTTGAAGAAATTACTTTGGTTGATGACTACCGCGGGTCAAATCTTGAAGCGGGAAAGAAATCACTAACTTTCTCTCTGAGATTTAGAGCAAGCGATAGAACTTTGACCCAGTTAGAGGCAAGCCAAGCTAGGGACAACGCTGTCTCAGCCGCCAATGCCAAATTCGGCGCAACAATTAGAGCCTAAAGATTCTCTAAGGAGAACCCATGAAACTTAGGGCTGCGATAGCAGGAGCAAGTGGCTACGTTGGCGGCGAGCTCGCCAGGCTGCTGGCACATCACCCAAACATTGACCTTGTTACTGTCACAGGTAATTCGAGTGTGGGCGAAACTCTTGGTTCA
>CALFOB010000136.1 GCA_937919125.1 uncultured Micrococcales bacterium
ATCATGTGCTCAGGCAGCTCTTGCAAGTTGTAAAGCTGCGTCCAGGTAAAAATTCTTTCACCATCTGGTTTTGCATCGGCCAAATGTCGCGGGTGCGCGCCGACTGCAACGATGATGGTTTTAGCTTCGAGGCGCTCGCTCTTGCCATCTTCAATTGCATCAACAACAACATGGTGATTGCCATCCAGTTTTCCTGTGCCATGAATTAATCGAACACCCATAGCCTTTAGGGTCTCAGTCATCTCTTCTGACTGCTCTTTAGCAATTGCTAGAAGTCTTGAGTTAATTGCTCCAAGATCTAGATCCACCTTGGCTGATACTGACACTCCATCAGCTTTGAATCTGATACCTAGTTCCCCAGCCTCTCTGATGGCATTAGCTGCATCAGCTGTAGCAATCAGGGCTTTAGAAGGGACCACATCAGTTAGAACTGCTGATCCACCAACACCATTACGTTCAATTAGGGTGACTTGAGCACCTAGCTGGATACCGGCTACGGCAGCCTCATAGCCACCTGGGCCTCCACCAATAATGACAATGTGCTGCTTTATTTGTTGAAGATCACTCACCTCTCAATTGTGTCGCATATTTGAAGATTAGACTTGCCCTATGAGCAATCCATTAGATGATCCAAAGGCGGATCCATTCCAAATAGCCCAACAAGCAGCCCAAGTAATTGCTGAGAAGTCGGGCATAGCCCAACACGATATCGCTCTTACCTTAGGTTCAGGCTGGGCTAAGGCAGCAGACCTAATTGGTGAAACTGTCTCAACCATTGACGCTTCTGAGATTCCTGGTTTCACCAGATCTGAAGTTGTTGGACACATTTCAACCATTCGCTCAATCCTTTTGCCATCAGGTAAGCACGCTCTAGTTCTAGGAGCTAGAACCCACTACTACGAAGGCCATGGCGTTAGAAGAGTTGTTCATGGTGTTAGAACTGCAGCTGCTGCTGGAGTAAAGACCATGATCTTGACTAACGGTGCAGGAGGTATCAAGACTTCTTGGAAGCCTGGCACACCAGTACTAATCAGTGACCACATTAACTTCACCTCAGCTAGCCCTATCGAGGGAGCTAACTTTGTTGACCTTACAGATCTCTACTCTCTTCGTCTGAGAGACATTGCTAGAACTGTTGATGCTTCTCTAGATGAAGGTGTCTACATGCAGTTCCGTGGTCCTCACTATGAAACTCCTGCAGAAGTTCAAATGGCTAAGGCTATGGGAGCACACATCGTCGGTATGTCAACAGCTCTTGAAGCTATTGCTGCTCGTCAATCAGGTCTAGAAGTTCTAGGACTATCTCTTTCAACTAACTTGGCTGCAGGTATCAGCGATAGCCCACTTAGCCACAAAGAAGTCCTAGAAGCAGGTAAAGAAGCTGAACCTCGCATCAGCGCTCTCCTAGCTTCGATTGTTGCCAAGCTCTAACCATGTTTCAAGAACTAAAGGAACAAGCACTTGCTTGGCTGAGCCAAGATCCTGATCCTGAAACAAGAGCAGAACTAAAAGAACTCATCGACAACGATGATGAAGCAGCTCTTACAAGTAGATTCCACACTCGCCTAGAGTTCGGTACAGCAGGCCTACGGGGTGAACTTGGTGCTGGACCTAACAGAATGAATCGAGTTCTAGTGGCTCAAACAGCAGCAGGACTAGGTAATTACTTACTAAAGCAAAACATCAGAGCAAGTGTTGTCATTGGTTTTGATGGCAGAGTGAATAGCGATGTCTTTGCTAAAGACTCTGCTGAAGTCCTATCAGGTATGGGAATTGAAGTATTACTTCTAGATGAGATGGGGCCCACACCTCTAGTTTCCTTCGCTACTAGATTCCTAAATATGAGTGCTGGCATCATGGTGACTGCATCACATAACCCGCCAAGAGATAACGGCTACAAGGTATACCTTGGTGGAGACTTCATTGGTTCACAAATCATCTCCCCCGTTGACAACCAGATTGCAGATGAAATCAACAAGGTAGCTCAAACACAAACTTTTGATTCCCTGCCTAAATCAACCGAATACAAACTGATTGGTTCAGAGTTTAGAGCAGAGTATCTAAAGACTGCTCTTGCTGCAGGTGGTAAATCTGATGGCACCGAGTTGAAGATTGCCTACACTCCAATGCATGGCGTTGGTTGGGCAACTGTTGAACCTTTGTTTGAATCATCTGGTTCAGAGGCTCTAATCCCAGTTCCTGAACAAGTAAAACCAGATGGTAATTTCCCAACAGTTGCTTTTCCTAACCCTGAGGAAAAGGGTGCTCTTGATCTAGCCATGGCTTTGGCTGCAGAGCAGAACGCTGATCTGATTATTGCTAATGACCCAGATGCTGACAGAGTTGCTTTAGCTTTGCCAACAAGTAATGGCTGGCAGAGACTAACTGGTGACCAGGTGGGTCTTATCCTGGCGGATGAGATTGCAAGCAAGGCTAAGAGTGGGACTCTTGCCTGCAGCATTGTTTCTAGTTCAGTTCTAGCTAAAGTTGCAGAACACTACGGTTTGCAATTTAAGGCAACACTTACTGGATTCAAATGGATCTCTAAGGTGCCTAACCTGATCTTCGGTTATGAAGAGGCACTTGGCTACTGCATTGACCCTGATCACGTAGCTGACAAAGACGGCGTTAGCGCAGCTCTGCTGCTTGCCAACATCGCAAGAAGAGAAAAAGCCGCAGGCAGAACTCTTTGGGACTTGTTGGATGATCTAGGTTCTCGTTATGGGTTCTATGCAACTGGTCAGATTTCTATTCGAGTGAGCGACATAAGCATTATTGGCAAGGCAATGAAGAGCATAAGATCTGCTCCGCCTAAAGAACTTGCAGGGCTAACAGCAACCTTTACTGACATGAGCGTTGGAAGTGAAGATCTAATGCCTACTGATGGTTTGAGATTTGATTTAGCCGATGGCCGAAGAGTAATCATTAGACCTAGCGGAACAGAGCCTAAGTTGAAGTGTTACCTAGAGGCTGTATCGGATTCTAAAGCTGGAGCTAAAGAGCTTCTAGATTCTCTAGAGCAGAGCTGCAGAGAGCTTCTGGCGGATTTCAGTTAGATCGAAGACGTGCTCGATAGGCACAATCTTCCCTGGCATTCCTTCAAGCAAAACAACTAGTTCTGGGGTAGTCAGAATGATGTCTGCACCTTCACCATCTCGTTTAGCCTTGGTGATATCTGCTGCAACCACTTCTGCTTGAATCCCCATAGCTTCAAGAACCTTTTCGGCATTCATCTTTAGTAGCACTGACGTACCAATGCCCATCCCACAAACCGAAAGTATCTTCACGTTCCCAGTTTAGATAAGGTATGAACGAACTTCGTCCTCATTCGTAGCTGAAGCCAAGAAATTCACAGAATCGTCACTCATTAGTAATTCACTGAGTGCTGACATCAGATCGATATGACTGTCATGATCAACTGCTGCTAACCCAATCACTAGTGACACAGGATCATTTGCAGGGCTACCAAATACAACAGGAGTTGCGAGAGTTACGAGCGATAAACCTGTCTCTAATACAGCTTCAGATGGTCTGCCATGAGCTAAAGCAATCCCAGGAGCGATAACCATATATGGGCCAAGCTCTTCGAATGCCCGGATCATTTCCCGGGTGTATTGGGCTGTGGTTCTCTTGCTATCAACCAAAGCAGAGCCAGCAAGTTCAAAAGTCTCTCGCCAACTTGAACAGCTTTGTTGAAGCTTAATAGACCCAATACCTAGAGCCTTGCCCAACACTGAACTCATTGTTACTGAGCAGCCTCAAATGCATCTGAGATGCGCTCAATGATTTCAGCTCTAACATCCATGTCCATGAACCCTGCGTTAGCAGCGTTTAGTTGGAACAACTCAAGATCATCTAGGTCATAACCAAAGGTCTCGGTTAGTAGCTCTAGTTCGCGTGTAAGAGTAGTTCCGCTCATTAGACGGTTGTCTGTGTTCACGGTTACGTTGAAACCTAGACCATAGAGAATGTCGAATGGGTGATCGCTCATCTGAGGTTGATCAATGTCAGGAAGAGCTCCTGTTTGTAGGTTTGATGATGGGCTTAGTTCTAGAGCAATTCCTCGTTCTAGTACCCAAGCAGCAATATCTCCAAAAGCTTTCTGGTTTTCATCTTCAGCATCAACAAAGATGTCTTCAATGATGCGAACACCGTGACCTAGTCTCAAAGTTCTGCCATCAACTAGAGCGTCCTTGATTGAGTCCCTGCCATCGCCTTCACCTGCGTGAAGGGTTACTGGCATCAACTGTTCGTTCAACCATTTGAATGCACTTGCGTGACGAGACGGGCTAAAGCCTGCCTCAGGACCTGCATAGTCAAAACCAACAACACCGCGGTCTCTGTATGCAACTGCTAGTTCAGCAATCTTCTGAGCATTATC
>CALFOB010000137.1 GCA_937919125.1 uncultured Micrococcales bacterium
AATTTGGCCTTGATACCTTTGGCGATGTTGGTTCTGATGACAACGGACAGCCACTTTCAATGGGCCAGTCAATTAGAGATATCGTTGACCAAGCAATCCTCGCTGATGATCTAGGTATTGATCACTTCAACGTTGGTGAGCACCACAGAAATGATTTCGCAGTCTCAGCTCCTGACACTGTCTTGGCAGGTATCGCCACAGTCACTAACCGAATCAAACTTGGTTCAGGTGTGACAGTTCTATCAAGCGAAGACCCTGTTCGTGTATTCCAGAGATTTGCAACTATCGATGCTCTGTCAAATGGAAGAGCAGAGATAACAGCAGGTAGAGGATCTTTCACAGAAAGCTTCCCACTATTCGGTTTTGCTCTTTCTGACTACGAGCAACTATTCGAAGAGAGATTAGATCTTCTAGTTGAACTTCTGAAAGAGAAGCCAGTTACCTGGTCTGGTGAAACAAGAGCCTCTCTAACTAACCAAGAGGTTTATCCAAAGACTGAGCGAGGAGCAATACCTCTTCGCGTTGGTGTTGGTGGTTCTCCACACAGCGTTATCCGAGCAGCTAAGCATGGAGCAACTCTTGCACTGGCAATCATCGGTGGGGACCCAGAGAGATTTGCACCATTCGCAGGTCTCTACAGAGAGTCACTAAAGAGATTTGATAAGCCACAACTACCTATCGGTATTCACTCTCCAGGACACATCTCTGATTCAGATGAACAAGCAGCTAGAGAGATGTGGCCTCAGTACCAAGCATCCTTCGGACGTATTGGTCAGGAGAGAGGTTGGGGAGCTATGACCTACGACCACTTCGACAACGAGGTTCAGAACGGCTCTCTATATGTCGGTTCACCAGAGACCGTGGCTAACAAGATTATTCATGCTCTTCAATCAACCGGGGCTAACCGCTTTGACCTGAAGTTCTCTACCGGCCCTATGCCTCAATCGCAGATGCTTAGATCAATCAAGCTCTATGCAACTGAGGTAATCCCAATGGTCAAAGAGGCTATGGGAACTGAGATTACGGTCACTTACTAATTCCCTGAAAGTTACTTGAGAGTGCTCTAAACGCTCGCTGAATTACAGGCTCCAGAATGTAGTCATTAAGTACTCTGGTACTAACCCCCGCAACTGATTCAGAAGGAATTCAATGAAGAACCTTGCCCCTGTCGCTATCTTGGCTACCAGCACACTCTTACTTTCAGGCTGTTCATTCTCGCTTCCATCGGAAGCGGATCAAGCCCCTTGCGAAGCCCTTAGTGCTGTTTTCAGCGACAAGATCGCCTCTCTTCCAACTGGAGGCTTTGACGCACAGGCTCTAGCTTCAAGAATCGAAAGTGATGTGACAGCATCTGCACCTGAAGACTTCCAAGCACTACTCAATAAAGCAACTGATGCTTTGAAAGAAGACCCAATCGGGGCTGGAGCTATCACAACAGCAGCAACTCAAATCGGTGTTCGCTGTGCACTGGTTGGTGTGAACGTAGAGTTCCCTAGCGTTGAGAGTCTTTTAGGAAACTAGTTTTTAGAGTTAAAACAAAAGGAGCCACCCTTTCGGGTGGCTCCTAAAGTTTTAGCAACTAGTTATAACTAGTGACCTTCTGCTGCTGCGTGCTCTTTGCTCTCTTCAGCAGACTTGATTCTCGCGATTGCGAAGATCAATAGGCCGAATAGACACTTAGCAAGGATGTCAGCAATGCTGTATCCGATTTCACGAGCTACAACCTCTGATGCTGTTGGAGCACCAGTGCTGTTCATCGCAAGGATGAATGTGATTGGGTAGACACCCCAGGTAGCTAGAAGAAGAACGCGTAGTGTCTGGAACAGACTGCGAACCTTAGCTGACTGAGTTTCTAGGCTCTTCTTCAATTCGATCCATAGTACATACATGATGTATAGGAATGGGATTGTTGATAGAAGACCCCAAACGCTTGGGTGTAGGTCCATGATGTTGATCTTTGCGTCACCTGGGTAACCTAGAGCGATCATTGCTGCAGCTGCAGGAACTAGACGCTTTAGAAGTGAAGACTGAACAGCCTTTGCAAGACCTAGAACTGCAACTAGCTCTACTAGTAGTAGTGGAACTGTTAGGAACCAGTCGATGTAACGGTAGCCAACGTTGTAGTTAGCGCCACCGAAGTCAAGCATGTTTGCACCAGCTGCTGCTGCTGCCTTGCTAGCTTCGTTGATTCCGTAACCGTGGTTGAATGAATCGAACATACGGAAGTAGTGGTAAGCAGCAATTGAAGTTACTGTTGCTGAAACCATAACAGCCATACGGTACTTAGGTAGTACGCGGTCTCTTGCTACCCATAGGAATAGCGAGGTGAATAGCATGCTTGCCAGACCAAGTGAAAGCACGTTGTACACTGCGCTAAATTCATAGCCAGTTAGTGAGAAGGAAAGTACTCCAATTTCTCCCATTTTTTATTGCCTTTCGATAAGTTAATCGGGCAAAAAATTTGGCCCGACTTTGGTGCTTTTACAAGGCTACCCCTGTAAAAAATTTATAAATACGCCTTGAGAGTCGTGTTTATCTATTTGTTATACAGGTAAAACACAGACTAAAAACCCTGAAAAACCGCTAGTTTCTAGGACACAAAGACGCTTTCGTACCCTCTCAGGATGAAAGTTGGACGTCTTTTTGGCTCTTCGGCGAGTGAAAGATCAGGAAAACGCTCAAAAAGTAGTGGAAGTGAGGCACTCATCTCAATTCGAGAAAGTGGAGCTCCAAGGCAGAAGTGAATACCAGCGCCAAAACCAATGTGTGGGTTCTGTTCCCTGGTTAGGTCAAGCTCATCTGCTCGATCAAATACTGTTTCATCTCGGTTGGCTGAACCTAAGAGTGAGGCAATCTTCTGACCCGCCTTAACCATCACTCCACCGATTTCTGTGTCAGCTGTGGCAGTTCTCTCAAAGAGGTGAAGAGGAGCATCGAATCTCAAGAACTCTTCAATTGCAGAGTCAGCAACACCTCTAGGGTTCTTTTGAAGAAGCTCAAGTTGCTCTGGTCGTTCAAAGGTGGCAACCATGCCATTACCAAAACCATTAACACTTGCCTCATGCCCAGCATTGAGAAGCAGAACACAGGTAGCGATTAGTTCTTGAGCATTTAGCTTCTCGCCTGCTTCCTCAACCGTTGCTAGTTCGCTAATCAAGTCTTCGCCAGGCTGAGCTTTACGTTTATGCATCAAATCTCTGACGTATTCCGCAAACTCATGAGCCGCTTGTTGAGCTTCTGCTTGAGCCTGAAGAGATGGATTAACTTCATACATCTTCACTATCGATTGAGACCAAGGGCGAAGTAGATGCTCATCTTCATCGGGGAAACCCAGAAGAGCAGCAATTACCTTCACAGGGAGTGGCTCTGCGTAGTCAGCAATCAGATCAAACTTTCCTGATGCAGCTAACTTGTTTTCTGCTTCGTCTAGAAGCAGGTTAGCAATTCGTTCAACTTCAGGTCTTAGACCTTCGATTCTTGATCTTGAGAATGCTTTACCAACTAGAGAACGAAGGCGAGTGTGCTTAGGGGGTTCAGAGTCTAGAAGGCTATCTGAATGCAGCCAGTTGAATTCATTCCACTGGCTCTCTGGTTCTTTGGGAGTGAAGATGCGTCCTAGAGTCTTGGTTCTAAGAACAGCATTGGCGTCGTTGTATCTTGCCGCCAAGAACATTTCAGTTTCTTCATGCCAGACAGGCTTACCAGCTTGCCTTAACTCTTTGAGAGCAGGGTATGGGTTTTCAACAAAAGCTGGATCTGAAAAGTTGATCATGTAACAAGGCTAAGCCAGCAGAAAAGACTTACTTACCGATTTTGGCAAGAGCCTTCTGAGCTGGCATTAGGGTAACCGCAAGAACGATAAAGAATGCGGCAATGATCAAAATCCACTGGATCATCTGAGGAATACCACCCTCATCGTTAGGGTTTAGGAACCAGTATGGGTACCAGTTGGTAACTAGTCCACGAACAATAGAGAAGGCCAACCAGCTGAATGGGTAAACAAGAACCCAGAAAACAGACTTTAGCTTTAGTGGAACAGCAGTTCTAACAATCAACCACTCTAGGAAGATGAAGATAGGCATGTAGGTGTGAAGAACCTGGTTAGGAGTCTCTGGCCATTCATAGCCAACATCTCTAGGGTCTAGAGCGGCATTGGCTAGTAGTGCGTTATAGATAACTCCAACAATCACCATAGAAGCAGCCATGGTTAGGCGGAAGAGGGTCAAGAACTTGGTCTCTGGCTGATTACGCAGAGCCCTAAGGCCGGCAACTGTTAGAGCTACTCCAGCTAACAAGCTAGAAGTGATAGTAAAGAATGAGAAGTATTCAGTTGGGCGGAATAGGTTGTGAGCCACACGATCACTGATCTGCCAGAACACGCTGCCAAATAGGGCTAACGCCATCAGGATGCGGACAAGGCCAAGAGTCATAGATGTTTTTAGCATTCCAAAAGCCTAGTGAGGCTGTGCAATTGAACTACCCTTCAAAATGCACCTGATGCGAAAGTGTTATAGATAGTTAGACTTAGGGGCATGCTCAAGGTTTTACTCACAGGATTCGAGCCATTTAACAGTGCTCGGCTAAACCCAAGCGGGGAACTCGTAAAGCGAGTTGAGGCCAATTCTGTCGAAGGTGCCCAAATATCCACGGCAGTTCTGTCTGTTACCTATAGAGAATCAGCCTCGAAGCTACTTTCCCTGATTGAAGAGCAAGATCCAGACGTAATCATCTGCTTTGGGCAAGCCGAAGGTAGGATCAGCATTACCCCTGAACGTTTTGCAGTGAATCTGAATGATGCTGCTATCGCCGATAACAGCGGTGAAAAGCGGGTGAACCAGAAGATCAGCTCCGGAGCCCCAACAGCATTTGAGAGCACCTTGCCGGTGACCGAACTTGTCTCTGCTCTTAAGGAAAAAGGCATACCGGCAGTAGCTTCTCTAACTGCCGGTGCTTTTGTCTGCAACCACATCTTCTATGAGATGCAAAGAGGGTTAGAAGGCGCAGGAAAAGTATCAGGATTCGTTCACGTCCCTCTGATGACCGAGCAGCAAGATGATTTTCCTGGGCTCTTCACCATGGACCTTGAGCTTATGGTTTCAGCTGCCAAGACAATAGTTGAAGCACTAGTTGCCAGAACAAACCAATGAAAAAGAAATTTCTTTTAGTTGCCTTACTAGTTTCAGTATTTCTGGGTAGCTCTGTGGCAACTGTTGCTTCAGCTGAAGATAGCTTTTACTTACCTGAGTATGGAACGTTAGCTGAGCATAACGAGTGGACCACTAAAGCGATAACGGTAGACAAGGTTGCAGAGCTTGGCATAAGAGGGGCAGGAGTCAAAGTAGCTGTCTTGGATTCAGGTATTGCTCTTAATACTCCAGGCATAAATAGAAAATTATTTGCGTACAAAGACTTCTTGCCTTCCCAACCACCACTACCCGATCATGGCACTCAGACTGCAAGCGTTATATCAAGTGAATACGATGCAGCAACCGGGTTGAGAGGAGTTGCTCCTGATGCTCAACTGATAGTTGGTCGCGTTTGCTACTTGAGTTCATGTGACACAGTAGCTGCTCGCAAAGCACTAGTTTGGGCAATCGACCAAGGTGCTCAAGTGATCAGCATGAGCTTTGGTGGACCTGCTGATTCAATGATGAATGCGGCTATCTCCATCGCCGTCAAAAAAGGAGTGGTGGTTGTTTCAGCGGCAGGCAATAATGGCTGTCAAACAATTGCACCCTGGGGATTGAATAGATTCTGCAAACAAGGCGTTATCTCAGAGCAATACTCTGCCTCTTACACAATTCCAGGGCTAATTTCCGCAGGGGCTATCGATCAGACTAAAGGTCGGGCATCGTTTTCAAGTTGGGGCCCAAACCTTGATCTAATGGCGCCTGGCGTAAACACCGTAACTTACGATCCCGCTGGAGCAACTAATGGCTTTGGTGGAACGTCTGCATCAACACCCCTTATTGCTGGAGTAGCAGCTTTAGTGTTGAGCATCAATCCTGAACTTACGCCCCAACAGGTTCAGGCAATACTTCAAAGCACAACTTCCCCTGCACTTGCAAAGAAACCTAAAGTCTGGGACTCCTGTCAAAAATCAGAGACCACAAATGCTTGGTCTTGTAACAATGAAGTTGACAGTGATTTTCCGCAAGAGTATTTCACTGGGGCTGGAATCGTAAATGCTCTGGAAGCCGTCAAACTAACTCAGCAAATAACTCAAGGGAGTGCATTAGCTATGCCTAATCTTGTTCGTGCAGGGGCTGAGGTAACAGTCAGTTGGTCAGGTGGGCCAGCTGATCTGTATGTGAACAACAAGCTAGTTAGATCTAATGCGACTAGCGGCTACACAATGACGGGTGGCCATTCCCAGAGCTACTCTTTCCAGATAAAGAGAGATGGCGTTTCTTCAGAACCAATCCTCCTTGTGATGCAAAACCAAGCTAGGCCATCCGCTCCTGTTGTTACAGAGTCGTCAGCTAGGTTAGGTGACCTGTGGCTTACGACCACAGATCTCACACCCGAACTCGATCAACTACAAACTGTTTTTAGCCAAGTCTCTGGAATCTTTGAATACGATAACGGAGATCAAATACCTTGCTCCGGCTACTCTCCATCTCCGCCTGATGTGGAGAAGGTTTTCTCCTTCAAGTGCCCACTGAACAACGAAAGCGGTCCCATACAAGGGGCGTTTCACCTTATGAATAAGTACTCCCAAGTGGGCCCAGGCACAGAAGTTTTTATTGCAAATGTGGATCCCTTGGAAACATATCTACAGGTAGTAACAACATACATTTCTTCAGATGAAATTCTTTTTGATTGGGAAGATGTTCCCCAAGC
>CALFOB010000138.1 GCA_937919125.1 uncultured Micrococcales bacterium
AGTGCCGCTGATGTAAATGACTTCTCATTTGAGAGCTTTGATGCAACTTACGAAATCTCAGTGAATGAGGAAGAAGACAAGAGATCAGAGATGGTTGTCACTGAAACGCTTGTTGCCAACTTTCCTTTAATTGAACAAAACAGAGGAATAAGAAGAAGTATTCCTCTAATCAGCTACCAACTCTTTCCAGGTCTTATTGAAGTTTTGTCAGTTACAGATGAAGCAGGTAAAGCAAGAGACTTTGAGCAGACCACGGACAGTGAGTTTCTGCACCTAGCAATCAAGTCAAAAGATGACTCTTACGTGTTTGGTAAACAAACCTACGTAATCAAGTACAAACAGAATTGGGTTATCACTAACTGGGAGAGCGGCGACCGCAACAAAGAGCCAAGCGAGTTCTATTGGGACATTAATGGCAATGGTTGGCTTCAAAGCTTTGGTCGTGTTTCAGCAACTGTGATTCTTGATCAAGCCCTAAGCCAGAATGTGATCCAGAAATCAGTGCGCTGCTACGAAGGTAATTTCGGGTCAACCGGTTCCTGCAAGGTTTCTCAACCTAGCGAGAACACTTATGTCTTTAGCTCGGTTGATTTAAAGTCAGGCCAGACCCAAACAATCGCGATTGGTTTTAACCCTGGTGTCGCAAATGTCGATGGCCCTCAGGCAGTTGACAGCCCTTACTTCGTTTGGTTCCTGCTAACTCTTTTCGCTCTTGTTGCGATATTAATCTGGGCTATTTTCTATCGGGTGACTCAACTTAGAAATCTAGGGAAAATCTCAATCATCGTTCCTCAGTATCAACCACCTAAGTCACCTGACTTGGCCGTGTCAGCGCTTGTGTCTAGAAAGTCTGCTCACCTAAATCAAGCAAGTGTTATTGAGCTAGCTATTAAAAAACTAATTGAGATTGAACAAGTGGCCGAGTCAAAGAAAGACAACTTCATTCTTAGAAGAACTTCTGAAGTAGCTACGAACCCGAATCAGCTAGAACTACTAACCGCTCTTGGACTTTCTAAAGCAGGGGATGAAGTCAACCTGTCATCAGGCATGGACGCAACCGAACAGGCGGCTCTTTCAAAGAGGCTCCTTGCAGTGAAGAGCAAGATCACTCGTCAGGTTAACTCAGGTGGTTATTTCAAGAAGAGGGCTCTTGGTATTCCTGCACTAGTTTTCGTTGGAGCACTTGCAACCCTTATTGGGCACATCATTTCTGCACTAGGTCTCGCTTCAGACAGTGTCTACGATGTTTCGGCTGTGCCAGTGCTGCTGGGAATGCCTTACTTAGTGACCTATTGGTTAATACTCTCTAAGCGGGTGATGACTGCAAAAAGCGTTGAGGTGGATGCTTATCTCAAGGGTATGAAAATGTATATCGAACTTGCAGAGAAAGATCGCTTAGATTTTCTGCAATCTCCTAAAGGTGCAGCACTAAAGCCTTCAGAAATTGAGGGAAGAACCGTATTAAAGCTCTATGAAGAGGTATTGCCTTGGGCTATTCTTCTGGGACTCCACAAACAATGGAACGCCGTTCTAGGAAATCTCTATTCGCAGGAATCAGCACCGGTTTGGTTTGTTGGAGCCCCAGTATTCTCCGAGAGCTTCTCAAGCCTTGATCGAATTCTTGCCCAGTCACTGAGCGTCGACTCATCAGGTGGTTCTAGTGGAGGTGGTTCTGCCGGTGGCGGTAGCGGTGGTGGTGGAGGCGGTGGAATCTAGCCACTACTTCTTGTAAGCAAGTAGTTTTTCTAGTTCACCAAAGATCTCTAGTGCAGCAGCAGTTCCTGTTCCAGAAACAATCTGCTTTCCACTGTTGTCGGTGAGGGTAATCTCAACTGTTGAATCCATAGTCTCTTCAACTCTTCTATGCATGTCTTTATGAAGAGGAGCGTGGAGTAGACCACCACGAGTTCTTTCAGCTTTTAGATCCAGTGTTCCGTCAGGACCAGTTACAGTCCAATACACGTGAGTGTCATCAACTCTTAGTTGTAATTCTTTAGAACCGTTATATGTAGTCCAGCTATAGAGCTTTCCTTCATGCATAAGGCCCATGATGAATCCTCTAAAGGATTTACCAATCCAAGGAATGATTGCGCAAGATGCAATAAGAGATGTCTCACTGTTGAAATCAAAGTGATTGGTTTGCATCCAGATATATCCAGAAGGGAAACCTTTGCCCCAATCTGTTTCTATGTAGCCTTTGCCTTTAGAGAAAGATTGTTCTTTGCCTTCAACTTTTAGTGAACCTTCTAGTTGATGACCGAAACTCACGATGCCGTGGAAGCATTCCATGAATGGAACTAGTCCATACCAACCCATAATGCCTGGACTCCTTAGTGTCACCGGCCATGGAACAAAAGGTGTTGTTATCGAGATGGTTCCTTGTAGCTGAGGAAGATCAAGTCTTACTTCAGTTTCGCTGAAGAAGTTGTTTCCTATTTGAACTTCAAACTTGTCAGCGGCTGCTTTGAACTCAGAGATATCGAATGAGTGAAACCAGCTTCTTCCCGTTGAACCATCAAGAACTTGGATAAAGGCTTCATCTTTACTCTGACGTTCATTGCTATCAGCTTTATCTATGCCTTTGAAGATACCTGGGATAACAGCCCAGCGTTGAGAGAGATCAGCGGAGACTAACTTCAAATACCAGCCTTCAAAGAAGGGGCTGGCCTTGCCTTTACCGTGGAAGGCTTCAGGATGTCTAACACCTTCAAGGAAACTTAGTGGGCTCTGCATGCTTTGATGCTATCTCTTGAATGGGTTGGGTTAACCTTGATGTATGAAACCATTCCAAATCTCAAAAGAAGTAGCCGCTGCCCTAGATGCCGGCAAGCCAGTAGTAGCCCTAGAATCAACCATCATCTCCCATGGTCTACCAAGACCACAGAACCTAGCTGCTGCTATTGAATTCGAAGAGATCCTCAGAGAGCAGGGAGTAACACCTGCAACTATCGCCATCTTGGATGGTGTTCCTCAGATTGGTCTGGATTCAGTTGGTGTTGAGCGTATTGCTAATGAAGATTTAGCTAAAGCGAGTGTTAGAGACATCCCTATCCTTGCAGCCCGTAAAGAGAGCGGAGCAACAACTGTTGCAGCTACTGCTCACCTAGCTTCCCTTGCTGGAGTTCGAGTGTTTGCTACCGGTGGCCTTGGTGGAGTTCACAGAGGAGCTAACACAACTTTCGATGAGTCAGCAGACCTTTCTACTCTTGCTGTTACACCTATCACTGTTGTTTGTGCTGGTGTGAAATCAGTTCTAGATATCTCAGCAACACTAGAAAGACTTGAATCACTGTCTGTTCCAGTTATTGGATGGCAGACAAAAGAGTTCCCTGCTTTCTGGCTAAACCAATCTGGTCTTCAGATTGACTGGTCTCTTGACACAACAGACCAGATTGCTCAAGCTATGAAGGCTCAGGATGAACTAGGTCACAACCAAGGAATTGTTATTGCTAACCCAATTCCAGTTGATCTGCAGTGGGATCCAGCTGAACACGATCGTGTTCTACAAATTGCTTTCAAGGCAGCAGAAGCTGCTGGTGTTCACGGTAAGGCTGTAACACCATTCCTACTTGGCTTCATTGTTGAAGAGTCAAAGGGTAGAAGCCTTGAAGTAAATCTTGATCTTGCTAGAAACAACGTCAAGCTTGCTGGTCAGATTGCAACATCCTGGTCGAAAGTGAACTAGTGGAAAGAGTCTTAGTTATTGGCGATGTCATTGATGACATCATTGTTGTCCCTGAAGGACAAGTAAGAGCTAATACTGATACCAATGCCCAGATCACCCAAACACTTGGTGGATCAGCTAGCAACATGGCTAGTTGGGCATCTCACGAAGGTGCAGAAGTAACTTTTATCGGTTGTGTTGGTTCTGCAGATAAAGACAGAGTTACTAAAGAGTTTGAGAGCTTTGGTGTTCATGCCGAATTACAAACAAGTGAAACTCTAAAGACAGGATCACTTGTTGTTTTGGTTGAAGGTGCTTCAAGAAGTATGCTCACGGATAGGGGAGCAAACAAAGAGTTATCTCTCGAAGATCTAACCATTGAGTACCTAAGTGATTTCTCTTATGTGTTTCTATCTGGCTACACACTGTTTGGTAGATCAGAGGCTGAGATAAAAAACTTTGTCTTTAGAGTTCAAGATGCTGGAGCGCTACTAGCAGTAGATCCAGGTTCATCTGGATACATCAAAGACTTTGGTGTTGAAGAATTCAAGTCATGCGTAAATGGCGTAGATATTCTTTTGCCGAATGAAGAAGAGTTTGAACTTCTATCTTCAGAACCATCACACATCACAATCGTCACTAAAGGTAGTCACGGAGTTGATCTCTATATTGAAGGAATAAAAACAAATTCCTTTGAAGCAGAGAAAGTTACTGCAATAGACCCAACCGGTGCCGGTGATGCTTTTGCTGGTTCGCTAATTGCAAACCTGTCAAAAGGTGTTGAGCTTCATAGTGCAATAGCAAATGCAACAAAGACTGCTGCAAAAGCAGTTACTACTATTGGTGCCCGCCCTCAGCTTTGAATCTTTCAATAGATTCATCGATTAGACGCTGAGCTTCATCCTTACCTGCCCACTGACCAACCTTGACCCACTTGCCTGGTTCTAGATCCTTGTAGTGAGTGAAGAAGTGCTCTAGCTCATCTTTGGTCTGCTGAGGAACATCGTTGATGTCCTGAATGTGTGCCCAACGAGGGTCCTTGGTCTGCACGCAGATGACCTTCTCGTCGATGC
>CALFOB010000139.1 GCA_937919125.1 uncultured Micrococcales bacterium
CTCATCAATCGAATGGGTTTCAACAACGACGGCGCAGAAGTAATCGCAAAGCGACTGGAGAAACTTCGTTCGTCAAATCAAAAACTTCCAGTTATTGGCGTCAACATAGGTAAGAGTCGCGTTGTTGATGTAAAAGATGCAGTTGCTGATTATGAAAAAAGTGCAGGGCTATTAGCTCAATATGCTGACTACATTGCCGTGAACGTTTCATCACCAAACACACCTGGCTTGAGGTCCCTCCAAGAAGTTGATTCACTTCGTCCAATTCTTGAAGCGGTGATTGCTAAATCTCTCGGTAAACCAGTGCTTGTGAAGATTGCACCTGATCTTGCTGACGAAGACATTGTTGAAGTTGCAAAACTTGCAAAAGAACTAAACCTTGCCGGTGTGATTGGAACCAACACCACTATCTCTCGAGAGAATCTTCAAACCCCTGCAGGAGAAGTAACTGTGATGGGGGCAGGTGGATTATCAGGCCCGCCGTTGAATGACCGATCTATCGAAGTATTGAAGCTCCTAAGAAAGAATCTGCGTCCTGAGCAGGTAATAATTTCGGTAGGTGGCGTTGAAACACATGCACAACTAGTTGAGAGATTAAATGTAGGAGCGAATCTAGTTCAGGGTTACACAGGTTTTGTTTACCTAGGTCCGCTATGGGCCAGGGCAGTAAACAAAAACTAAACTAAGCGAGTTTCTGGAGCTTTAGTTTCGCGAGGGTCGGTCACAGCAATCGGAGCCATTAGCTCAGTCACCTTGTCCATGATTTCCTTTGGAATCTCCACACCAACTGCACCAAGGTTGCTGGTGATCTGCTCAGGAGTTGTTGCTCCAACAATCGCACTAGAAACGTTCTTGTTCTGAAGAACCCAAGCCAATGCAAACTGAGCCATGGTTAGTCCTAGTTCATCAGCAAGAGGCTTTAGTCGCTGCACTCTAGTTAGAACATCATCGGTTAGAAGCTTTTGAATAAAGCTGTTTACCTTCTCGTTAGATGCTCTAGATCCAGCCGGAACAGGCTGACCTGGCAGGTACTTACCAGTTAGAACTCCTTGAGCCATAGGCGACCAAACGATTTGGCTAACGCCTAGTTCTTCACAGGTTGGAATCACTTCAGCTTCGATTACTCGCCACAGCATTGAGTACTGAGGCTGGCTAGAAATTAGCTGGAAGCCCATCTGAGAGGCAAGTTTGTGACCAGCACGAATCTGTTCAGCGTTCCATTCTGATACACCGATGTATAGAGCCTTACCTTGACGAACGATGTCAGAAAATGCCTGCATAGTTTCTTCAAGTGGAGTCTCAACGTCGTATCGGTGTGCTTGGTAGAGATCTACGTAGTCCATCTGCAAGCGCTTGAGAGAACCGTTGATTGATTCCATAATGTGCTTACGAGAGAGACCGGTGTCATTAGGCATACGTTCAGCAACAGGCCAGTAGACCTTTGTGAAGACTTCGAGTCCTTCACGACGGTGTCCCTTTAGGGCTTCACCCAGAACTGTTTCAGCAGCTTGGTTAGCGTAAACATCTGCTGTGTCAAAAGAAGTGATGCCACCATCAATAGCAGCTTTCACAGTTGCATAGGCTGCATCATTTTCGATTTGGGTAGCGTGAGTTAGCCAGTTACCGTAAACCAATTCGCTGACTTTGAAACCGCTGTTGCCTAGATAACGATGTTTCATTTTTCTCCTTGAAGATTTAGGAATTGCTAACTTGTTTGGGTTTTTGCTACTTCTTGCGTCTTGGTGCTGGCTTAGGAATTCTCAGAGGACGTGGCTGCATACCTCTAGTGAAGATGTAGAACCAAGTTCCTTTTTGCATCTTTGTAGTTGCTCCAAGCTTTTCCTTGATTCTGTTGCCAACTAGTTTGTGCATGAGAGTAGCTTCAATGCTGACTACAACTAGCGCGATGATCATCACGAAAGAAATGATTGTGTTTGCTGCTGCTGGAGTGATGGAAGTTACCAAAAGGAACACGACCATCATCGGCATTAGGCCTTCGATTAATGTGTAGCGGCCGTCGATTACTTCTCTAACGATTTTGCGCTGAGGCCCTTGGTCTCTACCTAGCAGGTACTTCTCGTCACCAGCCATCATCGCGGCTCTTGCCTTTAGACGAGCATCTCTCTGCTGAATCTTTGCAGCAGCTCTTGCCTCTTTGCTCTTGTTACCGACCAGTGGCTTAATGTTTGCAGCTTCACGCTCTTTACGAGTTGGGGTTGCTCGGCCTTTACCTTGGCTCTTTGAACCAACTTCTTTTTTCTGGTCGCTCATTTATGTCCTTCGTTTTGGGGCTCATGTGATTTAGATTACTCACATGACATTCTCTATTACTAAGACTAGTTCTCAATCAATGACTCCAGATGCCAACCTAAAAGACAAGGTGCGCGCACAAGTTGATTCCGATTTCTCACAAAGAATCGAAACACTAGGCAAGCTAGTCCGTATTCCAGGTATCGCTTGGGAAGCATTTGATGAAGCGGACTTAGCAAGAAGTGCTGAAGCAGTAGCAGAGTTATTTAGAAATTCAGGAGTTTTTGAAACAGTTGAGATCAAGAACTCGGTTGTTGATGGCAAGCCGGGTGCTCCTGCTGTTCTAGCCTCAAGACCGGCCAAGAATGGTCGCCCACATGTACTTCTATATGCTCACCACGACGTTCAACCTCCAGGTGATGCAACCCAATGGCAGACACCTGCCTTTGAACCAACCACCAAAGACGGACGAATCTATGGAAGAGGAGCAGCGGATGACAAAGCTGGAGTTGTCGCACACCTGACAGCAATTGAGACTCTAAAAGCTATTGCTGGAGATGATTTTGACCTGGGTATTTCTATCTTCATCGAAGGTGAAGAAGAGGCTGGATCAAGAACCTTTAGAGCTTTCCTTGATGAAAACAAGGACAAATTGGCTGCTGATGTGATTATTGTTGCTGATTCGATGAACTGGTCTCCAGAGGTTCCGGCTCTAACTGTGAGCCTTAGAGGCATGGTTTCACAAGAATTCACCATTCGAACCATGGAGCATGCTGTTCATTCAGGTATGTTCGGCGGGGCTATTCCAGACGCCATCCTTCCTATGATCAAAGTTTTGGCATCACTTCACGATGACAAGGGAAATGTGGCAATTGAAGGCTTGAAGACCTATAAATTCGAAGATTTGCCTTACACAGATGCCAATTTGAGAGCTGACAGCAGTCTTTTGCCTGAGGTTAGCCAGATTGGTGAAGGCGGCATAATGGACCGAATTTGGGGTAAACCAGCCCTAACAATCATTGGAATTGACGTTCCATCGGTTGCCATGTCTTCAAATACCTTGCTTCCGACCGCCTCAGCTAAAGTCAGCTTGAGAATCGCTCCAGGTCAAGATCCAGATGAGGCTCTAGCCCTACTTCAAGCCCATATCGCTAAGAATGTGCCATTTGGTGCTGTTTTGGAACTCGGATTGACAGAGACAGGCAAGCCTTTCATGGCAGACACATCAGGTTGGGCCCAGGAATTGGCTAAAAATAGCCTTGAAGCAGCGTTTGGGAACCCAATGCTGGAGATTGGTATCGGCGGATCTATCCCGTTTATTGCTGATTTGACCGAAGTTTTCCCAAACGCTCAGATTCTGGTCACGGGTGTTGAGGATGCTGATTCCAGAGCTCACAGCCCTAACGAATCTGTACATCTTGAAGGGCTCAAGAACGCGATGGTTGCAGAGGCTTTATTCCTGGTACTTGGCAATGATTTGCAGTCCGAATAGCCAAAATTCCCAGTTAGAAGGCTTAGAATTAGGACCTAATAGGAGAGTGAAATGACTGAAACAATGGCTCACGGGCTTGAAATCACTGATGCAGCAAGAGCAGAACTACTTAGACACATCGAATCAGCTGATGTGAGCGATCTAAATGAGGGCGAAAAGCTTCGTCTACGTGTTGAAATCAAGGTCGGTGGATGTGCTGGATTCCAGTACCTACCTTTCATTTTGACCCCTGAACTGCGTGAAGACGACCTAATCAAGGACTTCGGTGGGGTAGAGGTAGTTGTGGACAGTATGACAGCGCCTTACATTTCAGGCGCTACCTTCGATTTCGTTGACACTTTCCAGAAACGTGCCTTCGAAATTGACAACCCAAACAGCCAGGGTAGCTGTGCATGTGGGTCATCATTTAGCTAAATCGATTAGAAGTCATTGATTCCCTTTAGTTTTGGGGTGTTATGGCGATTTTGGCTTGGAATAACCCATAAACTTGATTTATAACGAAACGATATTGAAGGATCGATTTTGCTTCCAAAACGTAGAAATAGATGGGCTATAGTCCCACTATTTGCTGTTCTAATTGCCTCATTGTCAGGCTGCACATCATACGAATTCTCAAGAGGTTGGCTTCCAGGAGTAACTGGCGTAACCAACCACACCGAGCGAGTGGTTTCTCTCTGGGCAGGCTCATGGGTTGTCCTTTATGTCGTGGGAATCATTGCTTGGGGACTTATGTTCTGGGCAATCATCGTTTACCGTCGCCGCAAGGGTGACACCGAGATCCCACCGCAGCTTCGTTACAACATGCCTATTGAGGCGTTGTTCACGGTAATTCCGTTGATCTTGGTCCTTGGATTCTTTGCGATAACTGCAAGAGACATCGCCGAAATTGAGAAGCCAGTTGCCAGCGACTACAGAATTGAAGTTGTTGG
>CALFOB010000140.1 GCA_937919125.1 uncultured Micrococcales bacterium
TGGAGTTCAGACGTGTGCTCTTCCGATCTACAGTGCTGCAACGGTTCCAGCTATTGGTGCCTTGAATCCTGAAATCAACCAGAGCCCTAGAACTATTTCAACTACACCGCTAGCGAGAACTACGAAGTCGGCATCAAGAGGCAACCAGGTTGGAACTTGTGCTCTGAATGTTTCTCTAGCAACTCCAAGATGTGAAGAGCCAGCAAGAGTAAGTGCTAAACCAAGACCAAGTCTGGCTATCGTTCGAATGATTTTCATAATAGAAAGCAGTCTACTTACACCGCTCTTTTTCGCTGAGAATATGCATTGAACCGAGGTGCCAACTGGGCTATCGAAATCTGAGCCCGAACCACTCTGGTAACCTTTGACTAATTAGACCTATTGTCTGTTTCAATCTTGAATGAAGGAAAAATGACTGAAGAAGCTAAGTGCCCAGTTCCTCACGGAGTAGGAACCACCCCAACTACTAACCAGAAGTGGTGGCCAAACCAGCTAACTACCAGTGCTCTAATTCACCACACTGAGAAAAGCAATCCATTCGGATCTGACTTTGACTATGTAGCTGAGTTCAAGTCTTTGCCTCTAGCTGAAGTAAAGAAGGACATCATCTCAGCGATGAAGACTTCACAGCCTTGGTGGCCTGCTGACTATGGTCACTATGGTCCTTTCTTCATCCGTATGGCTTGGCACTCAGCAGGAACCTATCGCGTTAGTGATGGTCGAGGTGGTGCAGGTCAAGGACTACAAAGATTTGCTCCTCTTAACTCATGGCCGGATAACGTACACCTAGACAAGGCAAGAAGACTGCTATGGCCAATCAAGCAGAAGTGTGGTCGCAAGCTATCCTGGGCAGATCTCATGATCCTTGCTGGAAACGTAGCCCTGGAAGATATGGGTTTCAAGACTTTTGGTTTTGCTGGAGGTAGAGCGGATGTATGGGAGCCAGATAACACCTACTGGGGTCCTGAGACTGAGTGGCTTGCTAACAAGCGCTATGACGCAACCCGTGATGCAGGAACCCTAGAGAACCCTCTAGCTGCTGTTCAGATGGGTCTTATCTATGTGAACCCAGAAGGTCCTGATGGCAACCCTGATTTCCAGTTAGCAGCCAATGACATAAGAGAAACTTTTGCTCGTATGGCTATGAACGATGAAGAAACAGTTGCTCTTATTGCGGGTGGTCACGCCTTTGGTAAAGCTCATGGAGCCGGAGATGCTGCTCAAGTAGGTTCCGCTCCTGAAGGTGGAGAACTACACCAGGTGGGTCTTGGATGGGCTAACAGCCAGGGCAAAGGACACAGCGAAGACACTATCTCTAGCGGTCTTGAAGGTGCTTGGACTCCTACTCCTATCAAGTGGGATAACACCTACCTAGAACTGATCTTTAAGTATGAATGGGAGAAGACTCACTCACCAGCTGGTGCAGTTATGTGGCACCCAATCGACTGTGAAAAAGTCGACATGACTCCAGATGCTCACATCCCAAGACAGATGAACCTGCCTGTGATGTTCACAACAGACCTAGCTCTACGTTATGACGCCAAGTATGCAGAGATTAGCCGTAAGTTCTTAGCTGACTTTGATTATTTCTCAGATCAGTTCGCTCGTGCTTGGTTCAAACTAACTCATCGTGACATGGGTCCTCGAACCCGCTACCACGGTGATGAAGTTCCAGCTGAAGTATTGCTATGGCAAGACCCAGTAGCAGAAGGCAGCACTGACTGGACCAAGAACAAGGATGAAATTGCTAAAACAATTCTTGCTTCTGGTTTATCAAATGCAGATCTAGTTAAAGCTGCTTGGCGTTCAGCATCAACATTTAGAAACAGCGATAAGAGAGGTGGAGCTAACGGCGCACGTATTGCCCTAGAACCTCAGAAAAGCTGGGAAGTAAATGCCGATGTAATTCCAACAATCAACAAGTTGATCGAAGTTAAGAACAGCCTCAATGCTGATATTTCACTTGCTGACCTAATTGTGTTTGCTGGAAACGTTGCAATTGAAAATGCAGCGAGCGTGAAGCTAACTTTAGAAACATCTAGTGGTCGCGGTGACTCAACTCAAGATCAAACAGATGTTGAATCTTTCAACTACCTAAAGCCAACAGCAGATGGTTTCATCAACTGGGCTCATGGAGTTGAAGAAACTGCTGAACACCTTCTTCTAGCGAAGGCATCTCTACTAGGACTCACTCCTCCAGAACTAACAGTTCTTGTTGGTGGTCTTAGAGCTTTAGGTGTTGTTCCTAACGGATCAAAGCACGGTGTTCTAACTGAGACCCCTGGAGTTCTAAACAATCACTTCTTCAGAAACCTATTGGACAACAACATTGCTTGGGCTCCAAAAGCAGACCAAAAGGGAATCTATGGTTCACATGCATACACCGACGGAGAAAGAAAGTGGACTGCAACTAGAGCAGATCTAGTCTTTGCTTCTAACTCAGTGCTTCGAGCATTAGCTGAAGTTTATGCATCTGATGACGCTAACGAGAAGTTCGTTCAGGACTTCGCTAAAGCGTGGACAAAGGTCATGAAAGCAGACTTGTTCTAAACCCAAAGACTAAAGGCCTCCAAGAAATTGGGGGCCTTTTTCTTTATTGAGATCTGCTGCCTAAGAAAGAGTCTTCTCAACGATTAGACCAATAAGGGCATTCCAGATGACAGGATCCATTTGGTTATCGACCACGTCGTCAACAATCTTGCCTAAGGTATAGGCCTGGATTAGGACAGCTGCTGCTCTTGGATCAAATGACTTATTGAACCATCCTCGGTTCTGGACTTCAATGAACTGCTCTGTGAAAAGATCAGTCAAACCTTGTTGAACTTCACCTAGTGCTTTTCTAAACTTTTCGTTCTTTTCAGCCATACCTAGGATTCGTGCGCGCTCATAACGATTGGATTTTCTAGCCGGATCTTGGGTGAATACGGTGATTTCTCTTAAACCTGCATAAAACTGCTCTTTAGTCTCACATTTTTCTAAGAGTTCACGAATTACTCCACCGCTCTTTTCAACAAAACGGGAGTACCTAACTAGATAAGCCTCTTGAATAAGGTCGTCGATTGAATCCCAGAAGTGATACAAAGAACCCTTGGCAATGCCTGTTCTTCTAAGAATTTCAGCTGCTGAGACCTCTTTATCAGTGAATTCATCAAGCATTTCGACGGCAGCCAGCAAAAGCCGACTGCGTGTCTCTTTACCTGCATCACTCATTGTGTAAGTCTAGCAACGCGAGAAATAGTATGTTCGGTCTCGCAACGAGACAATTGTCTGTGCACTTTTACTGATATTGATCCGGATGTTCCTTGAGAGAACCGTAGAAATGTGATTACCTCTAGCTTTAGGTTCAGAACTACTTCTTAACTACAGATCCCTGGCCGTTTAGCTGCCATGCGTGAACATAGTCAATAACAGTCTGGCTTTCAGCCCAACCACTGTAGTTACCGCCAAAGCCAGCAGAGCCCTGAACAGCATTGTTGAAAATCAAGAAGAATGGCTTATCGAAAGGCCAGTATCCTTGCACGTTTGTAGGGGTCGCAGTCCAGAAAAGCTCACGATCAACGTAGAACTCTAGTCTTCCCGGCAACCAAGCCAGACCGTAAGTGTGGAAACCTGTTTGGTAGTTTGCCTGGTTTAGTTCTTCTCCCCAGATGTAGCGGTGACCGCCACCAAACTCTGTTACTGAGAAGTGAACAGCAGCTGAGTTTCTCATAGGTAGGTTTCCACCTTGCTCAGCGATGTCAATCTCTCCAGCTCTAGGCCAGCCAACATCATTCATCGAATCACCTAACGCCCAGAAAGCTGGCCAGTTTCTGCCGCCGGCTGGCATCTTGATGCGAGCCTCAATGTAGCCGTATTTGAAAGCTACCTTGCCCTGGGTGTCGAAGCGAGCGCTGGTGAACTGGCAGCCCGACCAAGCCTTGCAGATGCCACCAACCGGAGCCGAGTACACGCGCTTGGTGGTGATGACCGCATTGCCAGCCGAAGTGCCGTCTAGGGCTACCGCCGATGGTAAATACCACTGTGGCTCGTTGTTGTGGCAGGTGCCACCACCATTGCTTGCCTCGAGACCGCAGTAACGAGCGGTCCAGGAGTTCGAGTCAATTGCCGAGCCTGAGGCCCCGCGGAACTCCTCGTGCCAAAGCAGGCTGCCCACGGTGTGTCCAACCACGTTTGGAGCGGTTGGAAGAACCTCTTTCCAGATTGCGTAGAGCTTGATGCTAGACGTGAATCGCACGGTGGCGCGGTCGGAATATACCTTCGGCCCGCGAAGAGTTTTGGCCCAACCAACGAACGAGTAGCCTGGGCGGCTGAAGCTAACTTTCGGCAGCTTGTAGCTGTGAGCCGAGGTTTTGATCACCTTGGTCGAGCTGGTTGAACCGTTTGGCATCAAAGTGATTTGATGGGTGCCCGATGCGCTGGCGAGGTCGGCCCCAGCCGGCGCCAAAAACATTAGACCCACGGCCGTTGCCGTAATTATGCCGACGCGTTTCATGAAACTCCCAATGGATTTCAAGCCGCACATGTCGCAAGACCGCGACGCTTTCTTCCAAACTACTTGAATTTAGTCAAAACAAAAACTAACCCGTCGATTTTCACCGACGGGTTAGTAGTAGTTTTTGGAAAGAATTACTTCTTCTTGCCCTTAGCCTTTGGCTTTGCCTTTGGCTTGCGGGTTACTGCCTGGCCAACCCAGATCTGGTTGCCCTTGACCACCATGGTTGGTGAACCGTGAAGCTGGTAGCCCGCCTCGATGTGGTCGGTAACCTTCTGGCAGAAAGCGCTGTCGTCAACACCGGTTAGAAGCTTGTATAGCTTGGTGGTGTCAACGTGGGCGTGCCCAAGGAACACGGCGGCGGCGGCAAGGCCGAATTCGCCACCGTGCAGGGCCAGAAGCTGACAGCCCGGATGGCCGGCAACAACATCGTGATCACCGATGCGATGGGCAACCG
>CALFOB010000141.1 GCA_937919125.1 uncultured Micrococcales bacterium
GAATAAAACAACTAATTGGTTATACCAAGTCATTGAAGTGCAAATCGATAAGGTTGCGCACGGTGGCATCTTCGTAGCAAGACACGAAGGCAGAGTGGTTTTCGTATCCCACGTTCTTCCGGGTGAAAAGGTGAAAGCCAGAGTCTATGAGGATAAAGGTGGCTCTTTCTGCAGAGCAGAACCAACCGAGATTCTTGTTGCCTCTCCTGATCGAGTAAAACACTTTTGGAAAAATGCTGAACAAGCAGGTGGAGCTGAGTTCGGGCACATCAAACTTTCTCGTCAACGTGAACTGAAATCAGATGTTCTAACAGAGGCACTACAGAGATTTGCTGGAATTGAAATGCGAGTACCTGTTCTAGCTGCTCCTGGCGATGATGAGAACAATGGATTGGGATATCGAACTCGTATCCAGCTTCATGTGAATGAAGATGGTGATGTTGGTCCATACAGAGAACGCAGCCATGAAGTGGTTAGAGTGAAGACTCTTCCACTTGCTGTTCCGGAGATTCAAGAACTAGGACTGCACCTAAAGAATTGGCAAGATGTAAAGAAGATTGAGATTGCTGCATCAAGCACAGGTCAGATTCAATACACCGTAGATAAGAAAATAAAAGGTGAAGAGAAGTTTCTAGAGCGTGCTGGCGGTAGAACATTTAGGTTGTCTGCAGGGGCATTCTGGCAAGTACATAAAGAAGCAGCAAACGTTCTGGCTAAAGAAATTGTTCTTCTAGCTAAAGCTGAGAACTTTGATAAGAATGCACAGAATTATGACCTATACGGTGGTGTTGGTTTATTTAGTGGTGCACTAGCTGCCGCTTTCGGATTAGACCTTCAAATCACAACAGTTGAAGCAAGCAAGAGTGCTGCTGAAGACGCCAGAAGAAACTTGATTGACATCAAGGGTGCTAAATCTGTTGCAACACCGGTAGAGAGATTCCTGGATGAACTTGCCTCTCACGGAGAGCTAAAGCCAAACAGCACAGTCATTATTGACCCACCAAGATCAGGTGCTGGAAAGCATGTGATTGAGAGATTGCTAACCATTTCACCAGATCACTTGATTTATGTAGCCTGTGACCCAATTGCTGTTGCTAGAGATCTTGCACCACTAACAGAAGGTGGCTACAAGATTTCAAGCATCAAGGCATTCGACCTATTCCCTCATACCCATCACTTTGAAACCGTGGTGAGTTTAGTTCGATGAGTGCAAGCCCGCAGCCAATCACTATTGCAATCGTGGATGACCACGATTCAGTAAGACTTGGCGTTAAGGCAGGGGCACAAGAGGCTGGCTACCTAGTTTTAGATCATGCAGATTCAGTCGAGTCTCTGTTAGCCAAGCTTCAAGAACCACCAATGGTGGTTGTTCTAGATCTTTCTCTAGCTGATGGTTCCACACCTTCAAGCAATGTGAAAGCGTTAGTTGATTATGGAACTAAGGTTCTGATTTACTCCATCGCTGATAACAAAGACAAAGTAAACGAAGCTCTGCGCGAAGGTGCTGAAGGCTTAGTTGCTAAGGGCCAGGACATGAGCTACTTGTTTGAAGCCATTCGACTAAGCGCAAATGGAATCACCATCAACACAACAGAGACTGTGGCAGCTATTGATAACGATGTGTCCTTTAGAGCAAATCTTTCTGAACGTGAATTACAAGTTGTTAAGCTTTATGCATCCGGAATGACACTAAAGAGCGTTGCTTATGAGCTGTCCTTGAGTAAATACACAGTCAAAGAACACATTGATAGGGCTAGAGATAAGTACTCAAAAGTTGGCAGACCAGTAACTGGTAAATCAGAGCTACTTATAAGACTTATTGAAGATGGTCTTTTCGGGGAAGACCTCATCTAATGACTATTTCGGCAACGGTTGCAAGAGCTCGAGTCGATCGTTTGATTGGTCGAACCTACGCAGCTGGTGCTATCGCTCTCAGCATTGAGGGTGGGCTGAACTTCTATGGCCAGCTCCAGTATTTGAATCAGCCTTTTGCCTGGGCATTGACCATAGTTTTGTGGAGTACAACAATTGCCTTCACCTACTCATTCTGGTTTGGTAAGGCTAACTATCTCTTTTTGAGAATCCATGCTCTCTACATGCTTGTTATGGTGCTGAGCTGGCCATTTGTGTTGAACTCCGAGGTTCCACAGGATGGCTCTTTCTATCCATGGATTTGGTGGGGGATAGATACAGGTTGGATTGCCGTAGCTCTTAGCTTTGGCTGGCGTTTTGCACTTGTTTACTACGTGTCTCTTATCGGATTTGTGCAATTCATGTTTTCACTTCCGATGGGTGGATCGCATTCGGGAATCACAATCGTTACTGACAGTTTGTACACCTTCCTCACCAATGCATCAATCTCTGTTATCGCGCTAATGATTAGAGATGCGGCTGATAGATCAGATCGAGCTAACACAGAAGCCATCAAGGCCGAAGTTCAACAAGCCGAATCAGAGGCAAGGGCCAAAGAACGTCTGCGCCTGGATGGATTAATTCACGACAGTGTTCTAACTGCTTTGATAAGTGCTACCCAAGCGAAGAACGATGAAGAAGCCAGAGCTAGTGCTGAACTTGCTGGCACGGCTCTCAAGAAGCTCTCTGAGGTTCAACGAGGGGACATGACTCAAGCCCCTGTCTACTGCAGTGAACTATTTGACTCTATTATTTTGGCTGCTGAACGTATAGACCCAAGTATCAAACCTAGGAAAAACTGCGGGACGAGTATCTCAGTTGATTCAGAGGCAGTTTCCGCGCTCACTGAAGCAACCATTCAAGCCATTCATAATTCACTCGCGCATGCAGGTCCTAACGCAGTTCGAGAGCTGAGTCTTAGATCAAGTAACGCAGGGATCAAGATTGTCGTGATGGATAACGGTAAAGGTTTCAGAGTAAGCCAAGTCAATATAGGCCGCATGGGAATCAAGGTTTCCATTATTGGACGCATGGAATCTATTGGTGGTTCTGCTCACGTAATCTCAAAACCAGGAGAGGGCACAACGGTTGTCTTGGAGTGGAGCAAGAGATGATCTCAATCAATAGAGCCATTGCCTCAATACTTCCTTTCGTTTACGCTCTGTATTTACCTATCCAGTCAATGTTCGTGCCTGGGTTTGGCTCACGATACCTAGAGATCATTGCTTTAGTTATTTATGTTTATGCAGCAACTGCCTCGTTACTTCTCTTCCGAGGGCTACCACTGCCTCGCTGGCAAGCCTTCTTCAATTTAGGTGCTGCGTTGGCTTTGCCAACGTTGGTCATCGCGCAAAGAGAGTTGGTTGACGATCACACAGTTGGTGCTTGGGTTGTAATGGGTACAGCCCTCATCTTGACCGCAACAGCAGTTAGACAGCAAGCAAGGTTAGCTCTAATTGGTATTGCTGTTCTTATTGGAGTTCTGATTGTTGAATACGGACAAGGAGCAATTGCAACTGCAGGCTTGGCTGGTGCTTTGGTATTCGTTTTGGCAGGGCTGGCTGTTTCTCGAGGTATTGCTCGAGCAACTCGTGAATCAGAGCAGTTCAGAGCAAAAGAAATAGAAACCCGCACCAAGATTGCCGAGCTAGAAGCAGCATCTCGTGAACGTCAACAGCAGTTATCCCAGGTCTTAGGAACTGCAGTTCCGCTACTCTCAGTCATCAAAGATTCTCAAGGTCCACTAAACGATGACCTTAGACAATCGGCCAAGTTAGTGGAAGCAACTCTTCGAGATAATCTTCGAGGCAGAGAGCTCCTCAATCGCGCTATGAGCAATGAAGTTCAGAGGCTTAGAAATCTTGGTGTTGAGGTTCTCATTCTCGATGAGGGTGGCACCCAAAATCTTTCACAACTTGAAAGAGATCAACTTCTAAACAAAGCAGTTGAAGC
>CALFOB010000142.1 GCA_937919125.1 uncultured Micrococcales bacterium
TGCATTCGTTGGTGACACAGTCATTGATGAAATTGTTTACTGCGCTGAACAACTAGGTATCGCTATTCCTCAAATACAGAAGTCAGTGGACAGAATATCTGCACTACTTGAAATAACATATCTTCTAGAGCGACCACTAGCTACCCTCTCCGGAGGTCAGCAACAAAGAGTTGCAATCGCTTCAGCACTTGTTGCTGGTCAAAAGATTTTGTTACTTGATGAACCAACTTCAGCACTAGATCTTCAAGGTGCTGCTGAAGTATTGCGAGTATTGCAAAGACTCACATCTGAAGAAGGAGTAACAGTACTTCTAGCTGAGCACCGTATCTCTAGAGTTATTGCTGCAGTTGATTCAGTGCTTGTAGTGCACGGAGATGGCAGCGTTACAAAAGGACCCACCTCTACTCAGTTCAATGACTCTAGGTTTGCTCCTCCGATTATTGAACTAGGACTAAAGCTAGGTTGGAAACCACTTCCTGTTTCAACCCAAGATGCCAGTGTGATGTGGCAGAAGACAAATCCTAAGTTTGAAAACAAGACTCCTTTCACTCCAACAGAAGATGTTCTAAGTGTTCAAGATCTCGAAGTGAGCTTTGGCTCTGTTCAAGCTCTTCAAAAGACTTCCTTTAGTTTGCAGGGAAATCAGATCACAGCTTTGATGGGTGAAAACGGTTCAGGAAAGACAACTCTCTGTTGGGCTATCCAAGGATCAGGTGCAAGAACTAATGGAACTGTAAAGACCTATAGAGGTGACACAGCGGAGCTTGGAGCTTACGAGAGGCTTGAAGTGCTCACAATGGTTCCTCAACGTGCAGCAGATCTTCTGTTCCTATCTACTCTCAGTGCTGAACTAGAAGAATCCGATCGCTTTGCTGAAGTTGAACGAGGTAGCACAGCCAAGCTGTTCAAGTCTTTAGCTGGACGTATTGACACATCTATTCACCCGAGGGATCTATCCGCTGGACAACAACTTTCCCTTGTTCTTGCTATTCAACTTGTGAAGCAAGCAAAGATTCTTATCTTGGATGAACCAACTAGAGGTCTTGATTACTCAGCAAAGCAAGCTCTTGCTAGGCAACTAAACAGCCTTAGATCTGCTGATAGGTCTGTTCTGATTGCAACCCATGACATC
>CALFOB010000143.1 GCA_937919125.1 uncultured Micrococcales bacterium
ACGCACCATCATTTTCCAATAGGACGATAGCCTCTTCCCCTAATCTCTAGTGCTTTCTTCTGCGACTGTTGGATCTACCTACGGCGAAAGAACTAAGAACCAGAGATAGCGCAAGTAGCGAAAACATAATCGAGATTTGTAATTCACTTAGGTTATTGAAGCCCAGGCTAATGGTTTCCTCTCCGCCAAGCACTTTATGGGTGGAGTCGCCCATCGCTTGAGAGCTGCTTGAACTCTGTTCGCCTCCAAGTAGAAGTTCTTTCTCTGCCAGCAACTTAGCCTGATCAATTCTCTGCTGAGAGCCAGTAGCCCCGGGGCTTTCAATTCCTGCTCCGCTGGGTTGACTTGATGGATCAAACACTTCATTGACAACCTCATCAGGGGTAATCTCAATCACGTTTGAAGCCAGAGCCGTTGTTGGTCCCGTATTACCCGAACCGTCTGTTACAGAATTAGCTGCCAAGGTCACAAAAGTTGAACCAATTCCACAACCTGAAAGGCTTACCTGCCAGCCAAGGTTCTCTCTAAGTACTGAGTAGTTCAGTTCACAAGATGTGGCAGTGCCGCCAACTGTGAACTTGTCTGATGCCATACCCGTGACTGGTTCTTCGCTATCAATAACCCAAATAGGTGTTGCAACAGCTCCAGGTGCTGTCACATCTGTAACTCTAAGAACAGGGTTAGTTGTGTCAATCTTGGTTACTCCAGTTTGATTGAAAAGGCTTGGACCAATGTTGCCAGCAGCATCTTGAACGGCAAGTGGGTTCAAAACAAGACCTACTAAATCGCCGTCCAGACAGCCTGAAATAGTGATTGTGTACTGAGAACCTGATCCGGTCATTGACTGAATCACACAACCATTTCCTTTCACCAGCCAATCAGTGTTATCAGCTACCAGGCCTGTCACTGGTTCAGTGAATGTGGCTTTATAAACAATCACGCTATTGCTGCTCGGTTGTTTAGTGAGCGTGCCTATTTCAGGAACAGTTCTATCCAATGTGATGGACGTTGTTGAATAAGTTCGAACCGGACCAATGGCATTACCAAAGACTGTGTCCACCTTGAGAGTCAAAGCAATTGTTCCATCGGTGCAACCTGCAACAGTTGCAGCATAGTTGGCTCCTGTACCGGTAAGAGTTGAGATGTAGCATCCTTGAGCGCTTCCAGAAATAGCAAAGTCATCTGCTGTTAGACCAGTCACACTTTGACCAAATGCAATGTTGAACACAGGCGATGTTGCCTTGCTTGGAGATCCAGGACCAGAGAAATAGGTAACTGTTGGACCAAAGTTATATGTGATGCTTGCTAAACCATTGGCAGCTTGAAAGCCAGCTGTGTAGACAGGGGTAGCGAATTTAGTTGCGTTGATAAAGCTAGATCCGCTACCGCCACCACCACCGTCTGTGCCAGAGGTGTCTGTGTCGGCACCACCGCCACCTCCACCGAAGAAGCCGCCTCCACCGCCTCCACCTCCGGCAACAACACTAGAAGGAGTGTTAGCTCTTCCTCCAGCACCACCAACTCCTAAGCCACCAGCACTACCTGGTGAAGTCAGTGCGCCATTAGAAGAACCTCCAGCACCGCCTGCTACCTGAGTTCCTGCTCCACCACCGATACCTTGACCATTTCCACCTTGAACACCTGTAGTTCCAGAACCAGGGGCACCAACACCACCGACCCAACCACCGGTTCCACCACCGCCTCCTGCTACCGCAATGCGATCAGTTAGGAATGGGCTGGTACGAATATCTGTGGCACCACCACCAGAACCTTCATCGTTATGGCCGAAGCCAGCTGCTCCACCGCCGTTATAGCCACCTGCTGCTCCATTACCTGAAGACCCCTGTCCACCAACATAAATCTGTAGTGGAGTGGTTGGAACAGTCTTGAAAGTAGCGGTAGCTTTCGCTCCATTACCTCCAAACCTTCCTCCTTGAGCACCAGCTAAAGAGATAGACATGCTTCTCACATCACTAGGTGGAGACCATATGTAGCTATCCCCTGTGTAAGGGAAAGAGATGGTGCAGCTGGTTCCGGTTGTATTACAAACCGGTGTTGGGTTAGTCGCTGCTGCCTGAACAGAAGGAACAACAACAGATCCAAGGACTAATGTGCTGGCCAGAAGTAATACTTTTGGCAATTGTCTTTTAGTTATTTGCATGAGGATAAAAGTAAAACTCCAGCAGAATTCCTGCTGGAGTTTTACACAGTCACATCTAGTTGTGACTTATAAACATTTATGCCAAACGAGCCTTAAGGTTATTAGCAAGTGATGCCATGAACTCATCGGTAGTTTGGTAAGCCTGCTCTTTGCCTACTAGAGCAGCAAGGTCCTTGGTCATGTGGCCAGACTCAACAGTCTTGATAACAACATCTTCCAAAGTCTCAGCAAAGCGTGCCACCTCTGGAGTGCCATCTAGTTCTGCACGGTGCATTAGAGCTCTGGTCCATGCGTAGATAGAAGCAATAGGGTTAGTGCTTGTCTTCTTACCTGCTTGGTGATCACGGTAGTGTCTAGTAACTGTTCCGTGAGCTGCTTCAGCAAGAGCAGTCTTGCCATCAGGGGTGGTTAGGACAGAAGTCATTAGACCAAGAGAACCGAAGCCCTGAGCAACTGTGTCACTCTGAACGTCACCGTCATAGTTCTTACAAGCCCAGACGTAGCCACCTTCCCACTTCAATGCAGCAGCAACCATGTCATCGATAAGACGGTGCTCATAAGTTAGCCCTGCAGCTTCAAACTTTGCCTTGTATTCAGCGTCAAAGACTTCCTGGAAAGCATCCTTGAATGCACCATCGTAAGCCTTCAAGATTGTGTTCTTTGTAGATAGGTAAACCGGGTAGTTACGAGCTAGACCGTAGTTGAAGGATGCTCTAGCAAAGTCGCGGATTGAATCCATGTAGTTATACATCCCCATAGCAACACCACCGTGCTCTGGGTAGTCAGCAACAGTCATGGTCTTAGGTTCTGATCCATCGGCTGGAGTCCAAGTCATAGTTACAGTACCTGCTCCTGGAACCTTGAAGTCTGTTGCCTTGTACTGGTCTCCGTGAGCGTGACGACCAATGATGATTGGCTTAGTCCAACCAGGAACTAGTCTTGGCACGTTTGAAATGATGATTGGCTCACGGAAAACAACACCATCAAGGATGTTTCTAATTGTTCCGTTAGGTGACTTCCACATCTTCTTTAGTGAGAACTCTGTTACACGAGCCTCATCAGGAGTGATAGTTGCACACTTAACACCAACACCGTGCTTCTTGATTGCATGAGCTGCATCAATAGTCACCTGGTCATCGGTAGCATCTCTGTGCTCGATAGATAGGTCATAGTATTCAAGATCAACATCTAGAAAAGGCAGAATCAAAGAGTCTTTGATGTTTTGCCAAATGATGCGGGTCATTTCATCGCCGTCAAGCTCTACGACCTTGCCAACTACCTTGATTTTTTCCATGAACTGTCTTTCCTTTTCTTATTTCTTCTTCAAGCCTAAACCAGCGACTCGCGCCAAGCCTTATGCATCTTCGCAAACTTGCCTGTTCCAGCAATCAGAACAGCAGGCTTGTCATCTTCGATGATCTTGCCGTGCTCCATCACAACAACACGGTCAGCAATAGACACGGTAGACAGACGGTGAGCAATGATGATGGCTGTTCTACCAGCTAGCAGGGTTTGTAGACCCTTCTGGACCATACGCTCACTTGGGATATCCAATGAGCTTGTTGCCTCATCAAGGATCAAGACTGTTGGGTCAGCGATGAAGGCTCTAGCGAATGAGATTAGCTGACGCTGCCCTGCAGAGACTCTTCCACCACGCTTGTTCACATCAGTGTCATAGCCATCAGGCAGGCTCAAGATGAACTCGTGAGCGCCTACAGCCTTAGCAGCATTCTCAATCTCTTCTTGAGTTGCTTCAGGTTTTCCAAGAGCAATGTTTTCAGCAACTGTTCC
>CALFOB010000144.1 GCA_937919125.1 uncultured Micrococcales bacterium
GCAACACAAACAAAATGTAAAGAGTGATATCAAATGGCAACCAAGGAGAGCATAGCCCGAAAGCTTGTCTCAGCGATTACGCGAGGCAAGGCTCCTGCTAAGAAGCAGGCCAAAGCAAGAGCCGACCAAGCCACTCCGCTTCTTAAGGCTCGTAGAGCTGGCAAAGAAGCAACCCCGGCAATGCTGCAAAAAGCTGCAAAGGACAACTTGTTCTTGCACTTCACCCGTCACAGCCCTTACCAGAAGAGCGACATTCCTATCATCACTAAAGCTGAAGGACATCACTTCTGGGACATCAACGGCAAGAAGTACTTCGATGGAATTTCATCGCTATTTGCCGTAAACGTAGGTCACGGTCGTGAAAGATTAGCTGAAGCAGCGGCAAAGCAGATGAAGAAGTTGGATTACTTCCCGATCTGGTCACACACCCACGCTCCAGCGATTGAACTAGCGGAACGCATACTTTCATATGCACCGAAGAATCTATCTCGCGTGTTCTTCACCACCGGTGGTGGTGAGGCAAACGAGACAGCCTGGAAGCTAGCCAAGCAATACTTCAAGATGAATGGCAAGCCTATGAAGCACAAGGTTCTAACCCGTGCTGTTGCTTACCACGGAACATCACACGGTGCTCTGTCACTAACTGGTATTCCATCTATGAAGAAGATGTTTGAACCTCTAGTTCCAAGCACATTCAGAGTTCCAAACACCAACTGGTATAGAGCTCAGGATGACTTCAAGAACGAAGAAGAGTTCGCGATGTGGGCAGCTGACAGAGTTGAAGAAATGATTCTCTTTGAAGACCCAGACACTGTTGCAGCGTTCTTCATTGAACCAGTCCAGAACTCAGGTGGTTGTTTCACTTCTCCCCCTTCATACTTCAAGCGTGTTCGCGAGATTTGCGACAAGTACGATGTTCTGTTGGTAGCGGATGAAACAATCGATGGTTTCGGACGTATTGGAACCATGTTCGCCAGCGAAAGATATGGATTAGAACCAGACATGTTGGTTTGTGCAAAGGGTATTACCTCTGCCTACCAGCCTCTTGGTGCTCTAATGCTTACCGAGAAGCTATTCGAACCGTTCAAGCACGGAACTAACATCTTTGCTCACGGTTATACATTCGCAGCTCACCCTGTGGCTTGTGCTGTGGCTCTTGAGAACCTAGACATCTTCGATGAAGAAGACCTAGTAGGCAACGTTGCTCGCAACGAAGCGGCTTTCAAGAAGACACTGGAGAAGCTCAAGGATCTGCCTATCGTGGGAGATGTTCGTGGAGCTGGTTACTTCTACGCAATCGAACTAGTTCGAGACAAAGACACGAGAGAGACCTTCAACGACAAAGAGTCTGAGAAGCTTCTACGTCAGTTCCTAAGTCACGACTTGTATGACAACGGCTTGTATTGCCGCTCAGATGACCGTGGCGACCCTGTTGTTCAGCTAGCTCCTCCTCTAACCATTGGTCAGAAGGAGTTCGATGAACTAGAGCAGACACTTCGTAACAGCCTTTCCAAAGCTGGAAAGATGTTCGAGTTGATGTAATCAACAAGTTCCCCAGAGAACCCGGTTATCCACCTAGCATCACGGATAACCGGGTTCTCTTTTAAACTCGGTATTCTCTAATTGTGAAACTAAGCAAAGACAACTACATCGCCTTCAGCTCCCCCATTGGGATGATCAAAGTAACTGAAACCAATGGCAAAGTCACTTCAATAGACCTAGCCGTCTCAGGTACTAAGGCAACAACCAACACGAGCCCAGTGCTCAAGAAGGCTCAAAGTGAGATTGAGTCTTACTTCGCAGGAACACTCACTAAGTTCACCTTTCCATTAGATCTAAGTAAGGGAACAGAGTTCCAAAGATCAGTCTGGAAAGAGATTGCAAAAATCAAGTTCGGTCAAGTAAAAACTTATGCAGATATTGCACGAGCCATCGGTAAGCCACTAGCCGCTAGAGCTGTTGGTGGAGCAGTGGGTTCTAACCCAATACCCCTAGTCGTTGGCTGTCACAGAGTATTGGGTTCAAGCGGAAAGATAACTGGCTACTCCGGTGGTAAAGGTCTGCCAACTAAGAGGATTCTCCTAAAGCTTGAAGGCATCGCAGCCAAAGAATGAACGAGTTTGTAAGAAAGCATGACGATGGCGTTCATCGTTGTAAGTGGGCAGGAGTTGACGAACTCTATGTCAACTACCACGACACCGAATGGGGTGTTCCTGTTACTGGCGATCAAGAAATGTTTGAACGCATAACACTTGAAGGCTTCCAGGCTGGCCTCTCCTGGATAACGATCCTAAAGAGACGTGAAACATTCAGAAAAGCTTTCTATAACTTCAACATCAAGAAGGTAGCCAAGCTCAATGATGCGGATGTTGAAAGACTGATGCTTGATGCTGGGATCATTCGAAACAGAGCAAAGATCATCAGCACTATCAATAATGCAAACCTTGTCCTGGAATTACAAAAACAAGGCGAGAGCATCAGCGACATTGTCTGGAGCTTTGCCCCTGCTAAGTCAAAGAGAACAACAGCAACCAATGCTTTTGAATGGAAGGCAACTAGCCCTGAATCAGATGAGCTTAGTAAGCATCTAAAGAAACTGGGGTTTGGTTTTGTTGGCTCAACAACTATGTATGCTCTGATGCAGGCAACCGGATTTGTAAATGACCATGCACCTGGCTGCTATCGCAGGAAAGAACTCTCTTAGGAGTTTTACTTCTTTCTAATTACCTCAGAAGTAATCAGATAAATAATCTTGCCTTCAACCTCTAACCCCAACCCAGCCTTCTTCGCTATAGCTTTTAGTTGAGCCAAAGTCTTTGGCGCTTGCTTTGCTCTAACAAAAGCACCGACTAGTTCACCCTTAGCTGTTTTGTTGAAGTGGTTTAACGCTCGACGCTGACCTTTGCTATCTTCAGCTACAACTTCGACCCAATAAGAATCAAGATGCTCGGGGATTGGAGCTAGATCAACATAAGCCTTGGATCTCAGATCAATGATTGGCATGTCAACAAGACGATTGAATGCCGCACCTTGGTGCTCTTGCCACACCTTCTTGATGCTCACCTTCGGTAGAACAGAATTTGCTGAGAGTCTGTACCAGGGAATTCGATCTGTTGCAGAGATAAGACCAAAAAGAGCACTTTGTATCAATACGTTTGCTCTCATGAGTTCAACCTCATGGCTAGTGAAGGTATCTAGCCCAATAGCTTTATAAAGAGTTCCTTCATAGCGCTCATAGGCTGGCATGGTTGGTGCCTGCCTAATCCCAAGGTTTAGCTCCCTATCCCCTAGTTGCTTAGGGCTTAGCTTGAGGGCCTTCACTGCCCCAGCCTTGGTCTTACAGACCTTGATAAGAGCGTCTAGGACTAGATCTCTAGCCTCATTCAGTTGCCCGTAGCTCAGGTGGACCTGTTCAATGGTCAGATTGGTTCCACCAATCTTCTTGGTTTCGCTAGGAGGCAACAATAGGAGCATCTAACAAGCCTAAACTTAGAGCATGGTAAAACTTACGAAGATATACACCCGAACAGGTGATGAAGGACTGACCGGACTGAGTAACTTCAGCAGAGTTAGAAAAACCGACCCACGCATCGAAGCTTATGCCGATGTCGACGAGGCTAACTCAGCAATCGGTGTTGCTGTGTCCTTGGCTCAGAATGAGTTCGACAAAGAAACTCTTGATCTTCTGTCTCAGATTCAGAATGACTTGTTTGACCTAGGTGCAGACCTATCAAACCCTCTGAACGAGCACTACGAGTATGAACCTCTTCGTGTTGATGCCATTTGGATTGACGCTCTAGAAGAAGCGATTGACAAATACAACGCTGAACTAGAAAAACTAGACTCCTTCATCATCCCTGGTGGTTCAGGACTAGCAGCTGGTCTTCACCTAGCTAGAACAGTAGTTAGAAGAGCAGAGCGAGCCACCTGGCACGCAATTGAAGAACACGGTACTGAGCCAGGTAAGAAAGGTCACACCACAGGTGGTGTCAGCCTGACCGCTGTGAAGTACCTAAACCGTCTTAGCGATCTACTATTTGTTCTAGCAAGATACGCAAACATCAAGCACGGTGGAGACATCAAGTGGGTTCCTGCAGCTAACCGCAGAGAAGCTCCTGCTAAGAGAAGACCTGAACAGGACTAAGCCTTAAACAGAAAAGCCCCGAGATTATCTCGGGGCTTTATCTTTTAGATCTTTAGGCTAGTTGAGCATCTCTAGCAACGATGGTTACTACATCGTGCTCTACTGATAGGAAACCATCAGCAGCTGTTGCCTTGATACTCTCGCCAGTTGGCAGGGTGATGCGAACATCACCTGAGGCCAAGATTGCAAGCATAGGCTCGTGTCCAGGGAGTAAACCAATCTCACCCTCAACAGTCTTAGCAACAACCATCTTGGCATCCCCTGACCATACAGCGCGGTCAGCAGCTACTAGTTCAACACGAAGAGTACTCATTACTTAGAGGTCTCTGCCTGAATCTTTGCCCATTGACGCTCAACGTCTTCCAAACCGCCAACGTTGAAGAACGCTTGTTCTGCTACGTTGTCGAAGTCTCCGTTAGCAATAGCTGAGAAGCCTTCGATGGTTTCCTTTAGAGGAACTGTTGAACCCTTAACACCGGTGAACTTCTCCGCCATGTATGTGTTCTGGGAAAGGAACTGCTGGATACGACGAGCACGAGATACCGTGATCTTGTCCTCTTCGCTCAATTCTTCAACACCCAAGATGGCGATGATTTCCTGAAGTTCTTTGTTCTTCTGGAGAATCTGCTTCACTCTGGTTGCTGTTGCATAGTGGTCAGCGCTAATAAAGCGTGGGTCCAAAATACGTGAGGTAGAAGTTAGTGGATCCACAGCTGGATATAGACCCTTAGAAGCAATTTCACGGCTCAACTCTGTTGTTGCATCTAGGTGAGCGAATGTTGTTGCAGGGGCTGGGTCGGTGTAGTCATCCGCAGGTACGTAAATAGCCTGCAGAGATGTAATCGAGTGTCCACGAGTAGATGTGATGCGCTCCTGTAGAAGACCCATCTCATCAGCAAGGTTTGGTTGGTAACCCACAGCAGAAGGCATGCGGCCTAGAAGTGTTGAAACCTCTGAACCTGCCTGAGTAAAACGGAAGATGTTGTCAATGAAC
>CALFOB010000145.1 GCA_937919125.1 uncultured Micrococcales bacterium
TCTTGGGTGGTGACAACTAATGCGCGTAGTTCTTCGCGAGGTGCGTCAGAGTTTGCGCCGCAACGCATCCATGGTTATTTCGGTGATTTTGGTGACGTTTATTTCGCTCACCTTCGTGGGTGCCGCCGCGCTTCTGCAGATGCAAATCGGTCAGATGAAGACCTATTGGTATGACAAAGCTCAAGTAGCTATTTACCTTTGCACTAAGACCTCTCCTCAAGAGATCTGCCCTCAGGGTGAAGCAAGCAAAGATGTTCAAGGAACTATCACCGAGAGACTAGATTCAGCAACCCTTGCTCCATATATTGACAAGTACTACTTTGAAAACCACCAGCAGGCCTTTGAAACTTTCCAGAAGGAATTCAAAGACAACTCTGTGGCTAAGTATGTAACTCCTGAACAGCTGAATGAAACTTTCTGGGTCAACCTCAAAGACCCTAACCAAGCTCCCATCATCATTGAGAGCTTCAACGGTCTAGCAGGAGTTGAAGAAGTAAAAGACCAGAGAACCTATCTAGATCAGATCTTCAGCATGCTAAACATCGCTAGCCTTGCAGCAATTTCAATTGCTGGTTTGATGCTCTTCTCAGCTGTTCTACTAATCTCAACCACCATCAGACTCTCAGCTGTTATGAGAAGACGTGAGATTGGAATCATGAGACTTGTTGGAGCTAGCAACTTCTATATCCAGCTACCTTTCATCCTTGAGGGAGTGGTCGCTGGTGTTATCGGTAGCTTGCTCTCAGGAGCAGCTATTGTCGGTATCGTCCAGTTCTTTGTTCAAGGCTTCCTAGCCTCACAACTACCTTTCACAACCTTCGTAGGTCTAGGCGATGCCTTAGCCCTATTGCCAGGCCTAGTCCTTGTTGGAGCAGGCTTAGCAGCTACTGCCGCTGCCACATCCATTAGAAGGTATTTGCGCGTTTAGAGTTAGACTGATTGGCTGTCTTGATAAACAAGACAGAAAGATCTATTCAGGAGAACATCGTGCCTAGAGAGCGTGGCGAAAAAGTAGTAGCCACTAATCGTAAAGCCCGACACGACTACGCAATTGAGGACGTGTTCGAGGCTGGCATTGTGCTAACCGGAACAGAAGTAAAGTCCCTCAGAGCAGGACGAGCAAGCCTGGTTGATGGCTATGCCAGCGTTGAAAACGGAGAAGCTTGGCTTGAGAATGTCCACATCCCTGAATACTTTCAAGGCACCTGGAATAACCACAACACCAGAAGAAAGCGCAAGCTTCTGCTGCACCGCTCTGAGATTTACAAGCTTTCCGGCAAGATCAAGGAATCAGGTTTCACCTTGATTCGGTTATCTCTCTATTTCAAGGATGGCAAAGCCAAAGTTGAGCTAGCCCTTGCCAAAGGTAAGCGCGAGTATGACAAGCGTCAGACTCTGAAAGAGCAGCAAGACACCAGAGAAGCAGCTAGGGCTATGTCCACTAAAGGCAAAGACTGGTAATTCTTTGGGAATAGGGGAATAAATTCCCCTTAGTCATTGTTTCTATAACTAGATGGCTTTAGAGTTGTCTAGCACTAACAAGGGAATTGGTAACTAAATATGGGGATGATCGGTTTCGACAAGGTATCTTGATGCGAAAAGAAGCGGGTCGTGAATGCAGCGTCAACACGTAAATGTCCGTTGCAAAATATAGGTGCTAAATCTAAAAGCACTGACTTCGCCCTAGCTGCTTAATAGCGCTAGCCCGAAGTCCGTTAGTCCAACATTAGATTTCGTGTTGGGTCCTAGCGTCATCTAGAAATCTTGCTGAGAAGTTACGCCTTAGGGCTTCTCGGGACTTTTACTCAGGCTGGGCTGGTCGGTTTAGTCGCTTCGTGCAAAAACCGCAGCCGAGAAAATCATTAGTGAAGCTACACCCGTAGAAGAGTTCGTTTCGATGTCATGGACGGGGGTTCGATTCCCCCCATCTCCACTCATATGTGTTCTGAAAAGAACAACTAACTGAGTATTAGCAAAACAACAAACCCACCAGAGATGGTGGGTTTGTTGTTTAAGGGCTATTTGATAAGTAGGCCTATTGCAAGAGCCACGATCAAGAGAGCTCCTGCGTATTGAATGCGGTGCTGAACCTTTGCATTGGTAAATGACTTGGTTAGGTTTGCTGCAACTACTAGGGATAGTTGCCAAACAATCGAACCTAAGAAGACTCCAATGGCAAAGTAGGCGATGCTTAGAAATCCAGTTCCCTGGGACATCACAGCTACGCTCGGGGTAATTCCAAAGAAGTAGAAAGCAGTTGCTGGATTTAGAACGGTAAGTCCAAAGAACTTAGCGTAGGTCTTTAGCTTTGATGTTGGAGAGTTAGTTAGATCTGGGCTATTTATCTTTGAGCTTCTTCTGGCATCAACAAAAATCTTGATTCCCACATAAAGCAAAATCAGTGACCCTAGAACTCGAAGAGGAAAGACCCAGTCCGTCAAGAAGCCAATTACAACATTGCCAAAAGCAAAGACAATTGCTGCATATGAGAAATCAACGCTTGCCATGGCAAGAGCACCAAAGACACCAGTCTTACGTCCATGCTTGATGGTTGTGCTGATAAGCAGAATTGCCATTGGACCTAGGGGAATAGCTAGAGCAAGGCCTGCAAGAACTCCTGATGCAAAAATTTCCATGGCTAATCTTTTCATAGCTCAATCGTTTAGTTTGTTCAAAGCTATGCCGACTAGTCAGCACTAGCATTGACCAATGAGTAAATTTGCAGACAGATCTAATTCAGCACTATTAGTTATTGACGTTCAGGTGGGTGTTGTTGGGGAAGCCTTTGACCGTGATTTAAAGGTTGCGAACATGTCGAAAGCTATTGATAAGGCAAGAGCAACTTCTATTCCTGTGATCTGGGTTCAGCATTCTGATGAGGAACTAGTGCTGGAGAGTGCTGACTGGGAGATTGTTTCTGAGCTAACTCCTTTGGAGAGTGAACCTAAGGTTAGAAAGCTCTACAGATCTTCTTTTGAAGAAACCAACCTTGAAGAGATTCTCAGTGATTTAGCTGTTTCACATCTGTATATATGCGGAGCAGAAACAAACAACTGTGTAAGACACACTTCCCACACTGCTCTGGAGAAGGGTTACGACGTGACCCTAATCTCAGATGCTCACACCACCACAGGTTTTGAATGGAATGGCTACATCATTGATGCAGCAAGGGTTATTGATGAGCAGAACACGAACTTTTTGGGCTATTCGATGCCTGGTAGAACTGCTCAAGCAGTTTCTGTTACCGAACTTTCGTTCTAGTTCCCAATACACTGCTAAAGAACACTATGAAAGGTGATAAACATGGCTAAAGCCGAAAAAAAGGCTGCTAAGGCAGCTGGAAAGATAAGTGAAAAGGGTCTAACCAGGTACAACCTGGTTGCTGGTCTCCTGCACTTATTCTCAGCAATCTCTCTAACTGCAATTCTTGTGCAGGTTGAAGTTCAGGGTTACTTTCCTGTAACTGCTACTTGGATGGATGGCCCTCCGGGATTCAGACCAGGTGACACATTCACTCAGGGTGGTCAGAGCATTACCTTCCCAGCACCTAAGACAGTTGAACTGTTCACAATCAACCTAGGTGGAGCAATCATTGCTTTCCTATTACTCTCAGCTATCTTCCACTTCCTGATCATTTCACCATGGTTTAAGAAGCGTTACTTCGATGGTCTATCTAACACACACAACTACTTCCGTTGGACTGAGTACTCACTGTCATCTTCAATCATGATTACTTCAATCATGCTGTTGAACGGTTTCACTGACTTCGCTGGTCTGATCGCAGTATTCGCTGTGAACGCAAGCATGATCTTGTTCGGTGCTCTTCAGGAGAAGTACGAGAAGCCAGGTAACGGTAAGGGTCTGCCATTCATCATGGGTTGTATGACCGGTGTTGTTCCTTGGATCATCATCTTCATCTCTGTATTCCGTCCAGGCTACGAAGGTCAGAACGAGATTCCAGGTTTCGTGTACGGAATCATCGTCACCATCTTCATCGCCTTCAACACATTTGCTATCAACCAGGCTCTTCAGTACAAGCAGGTTGGTAAGTGGAAGGACTACCTATTCGGTGAGCGTGTTTACATCACACTTAGCTTCGTAGCGAAGTCACTTCTTGCTTGGCAGGTATTCTCTGGAGCAATCATTCCAGCGCTAACTGCTCAGTAATAATCGTTAAACAAGAAATCAGCGGTCACGTATTGTGGCCGCTGATTTCTTTTTATCTAAAACTTAGTTAGCCAATTAGTTGGGCTACACGTTGAGGGGAGACACCTAGAAGGACTGCGATGTCTCTCATGGTTAGACCTTCATCTCGCATTCTTGAGACTACTTCGCGTATTTCGGCTGATGCTTCATCTTGAAGTTTTTGAGCTTCCTGCATCTTGTATTTAGCTGCTTCAAGATCACAAATAATGCCTGGCAGTTCAGCATCCACTTTGACTACAACTTCACAAACCTCTGAGTTACCTTTTTGTTCTTCTAAAGTCTTGATTCGTTCAACAACTAACTCTTTGCACTGGTCTAGTCTTCTGGCGGTAACAGTGAAACCTTCAGGGCCAGCTACCTCAGCGGCCCAACCGTCTTGGGTTCTAGCTGCGTGGACTTTGACTTCCAAGGGTTCCTCTCATACGACACGCCTAAGTAAAGGGGGACTTGACAATATTAGTCAAGTGGTGCTTTACTAAGTGAAGTCTAAATCTGACTTACTTTAAATACAAGAAACTTTGAAAGGTTCTCATGGATATCTTCATCACTATCGCGGCTCTTGCAGCCTCATTATTCGTCGCTTACGCATTTGTAAAAGCAGGCGTAGACAAACTTCGCACAGCAGATGCTGACCTACTAGCAAGAGGCTGGGGATGGGTTGATAAATTCCCTAAGGGATCAACTAAGTTCATTGGTCTAGCTGAGCTTCTAGGTGGTCTTGGAGTTATCTTGGCACCGGTAGCAGTGACAGTTTTCAACTTTGACTGGGCTAAGCCAATTGGTATTGCTGCAGGTGCTGGTTTGGTTCTAGTAATGGTGCTAGCGAACCTAACTCACATTGTTCGTAAGGAATTCAAGTACACATACAAGTCAGGTCTAATGCTTCTAGCTGCAACTATCGTTGCAACAGTTCTACTTGCTTTCTACCCGACAGCCTAAGTATTTCTTCCAACGCCAGCCCTGGTTGCTGCTCTTTTTAGAGTGGCGATCAGGGCTGTGCCAGTTAAGAGGATAAGTAATGAGGTTGTGATTGCTCTACCGGTATCCCATAACAATCCACCGGTAACAATTTCGTATTGCAGGAATCTAGTGAGGTTGGATACCAATGGATCTCCAGCTACATAACTTATCTGTGTTCCAGTACCAGCTAGGTATGGCCAGTTCCACAGCGTCATTAGAGCTCCATAAACAAAGCTTGCTATCACCGCATAGATAACTAGATAAAGTTTTGTCAGCCAAGATCTCTTCACATGAGGTATCAGACCTGCACCTAAACCAATTAGAGCAGCTCCCATCATCTGGAAAGGTAGCCAAGGTCCAACTCCACCTGTGAGTAGTGCAGAAACAAATATGGAACCTGCTCCAAGAATGAAACCAAACCCACTACCAAATACATAAGCACCCAAAATAATCAGGAAGAAGGAAGTTTCTATTCCTGCTGTTCCTGCACCTAGGAGTCTGATAACTGCATTGAGAGCAACCAATACTCCTAATAGAGCAAGCTGTTTAGAACTTATGTCTCCTGTTGCAAACTCAACCAGAATCAGCAGCAACGTTAAAGGCATCAAAACAATAAAGACACTTTGAGCTAATTGGGTTTCACTAGTAGTGCTCTGAGCAATCAAAAGTGGCCAAGCAAACATGAGAAGGCTGCCTAGCCCTGCGAGACCGATACTGAATCTAGAAATAACTAATCTCATAGCTGCACCTGCTCAAGGCTGATAAGTCCTGGCTCATTAGAAATCTCAGCAAGCTGAGA
>CALFOB010000146.1 GCA_937919125.1 uncultured Micrococcales bacterium
CAGTCAAATCTTTAAGCACCGTTCAAAGAGTTGCGCTTGTGCTAGGTAGCCTGAAGCCCGAACCAAAGTGGGAGCCAGTGCAAGCAGCGAAACCAGTAACAATCACGGCACCTAAACCACACAAGCAACCCAAAACCAAACACAAGGTACACGTTGCTTTACCTGACCCGCAAATTGGGTACCGTTTCATCGACAACAAGTGGAGCGAGTTCCACGATGAACAAGCAATGGATGTTGCTTTACAGATCGTCTCCTACCTTGCAGACAACGACCGCGTAGACAGCGTTATCAACCTTGGCGACTATCTAGACTTACCAACCTTCGGCAGATTTGAACAAGAAGCAGCCTTCGCAGGCACTACGCAAAACGCTTTCAACCGTGGACACTTGTTCCTTCAACAGCAGCGAGCTGCAGCAGGCCCAGACGCACACATTGTCCTCATCGAAGGCAACCACGACCGCAGGCTTGAAAAGTTTATTCAAACCAACGCTGCAGCAGCATGGGGGTTGAAGCGTGCAAACGCAGACGAGCTGCCAGTAATGAGCATCCCTTACCTGCTTCGCCTAGATGAAATTGGAGTTGAATATATCGATGCGTATCCGGCAGGTGCTTATTGGCTCACGTCAAACCTACGCGCAGTACACGGTAACAAAGCAAGATCAAACGGATCAACCGCTTCTGCTTACACCAATGCGGATCCCCACATCTCAACCATCTTCGGACACGCTCACAGACTTGAGCTCCAATCAAAAACAGTCTTCAACCGTGACGGACACATCAGGTCTATCGCCGTCTCTCCGGGTTGCCTATGCCGCGTCGATGGCGCAGTTCCTAGCGTTAACGGAAGTACGAAAATTGATGGAACATCTGCACGCTATCACGAAAACTGGCAGAACGGAATCTGCGTAGTCACCATCGAAGATGAGCAGCCGTTCTATGAGCTAGTGCAAATCGATTCTGGTGTCGCTTGGTTTAGAGGGAAGAAGTTTACCGCGAAGTAAGTCTTTTACTTTCCGCTTCCAAAACTTCTTGAGTTGTCGCCTTTGTTTTGGCGTCATGTAGCCACCAGTCCACACCTAATTCTCCTTCTGGAATAAACGGCTTAGTGTGCTCAGGGCGCTCGCCGTAAGCTGGATCGTTTTGCGCATGCCAAGTGTTGTGGCAATGATCGCAAATGCGATGAAGGTTAGCTGGAGCATTGTTCATTGTATTTTTATCTGGACCATGATGCCTGTCCGATGCAGGTCTACCAATACATCCGACAATTGGCTTAACGCCACCGCCAGCTTTTGCGAGTCCCGCCCATTCGCACTGCATTCCAGCAGATATGGGATACATTTCTTTTGCGCGCTTGCGTCCGGTAGAGATAGGATCCGTGTACTCACTAAGGCTCTTATTGCCTGAGTACCCGTCGTTGATATATCCATTGTCAATCTCTCCGGTATCAAAGCCTGCTTCGACGGCATCTTCAGCAAGCACATTGCCTGCCATGTCAAACTTTATTTCGCCACCGCAACAACACTCTTGTTCAATGACGTCAAGCCAGACTGATTCACACTCGTTGTGAAATCCTGCCCTGCAACCAAAGCAAGGGTTATCTCTTCCAGTACTCATCTTTTTCCTTGTCATCAATGTAACCGAGGATGTCATCAACACTTGACTTGTTGTTGGTGCTGTCGATCTTTAGCAACTCCACACCAATAAACATGCGGTAGCCTGCAGTTTCTGACTCTTGCACGCCTAGACGACCCTTAACTTCACGGCCAAGAGCGTTCTGCGTGATTGGCTTCTCACCATTCTCGTTACACCAGTCACGGTAAGCGTTATACAAAGAAACCTTAGTGACCACAGCAGTGTCAGCAAGAAGAGTTTTCTCGTCCAAGAACTTGGCAATGTGGTCTTCTTCATGACGGTAAGACTGGGTTGCCATCTTGACAGACTCAGGCTCGTTGAAGCCTTGAGTGCTAACACGCACAGCACCCTCAATCATCCACTGCAAAATACCTGCGCCCTCTTCGGCTACAAGTTTTCCACTCAAACCTTCTTTGCGTTTTTCAACTGGGATAGTTTTCTTGAAATCGATTTTTCGAAGCCTACGCCAGAACCCATCACCACCAGATTTAACTTCAGGAAGATGGTTAACTGCCATAAAGAGAGTGTGCGTGGGTTTGAAATCGAAAAAGTTTTGCCCCATAAAGCGAGCACTAAGAGTATCGCCACCTGTAAGCATCTTGACGCGAGATTCGTTGAACTTACCGTCAGGACGCGTCTCTGATGCCACTGCAAGTCGAACTCCGCGAAGGCGTGCGATGTCCGCTGGATGAGCATTCCCAGTAGTGTCCAACAAGAAATTTTCTGGCATTGTGGCTGCGTAGTCATTTAGAATCCCTGCGATAACGTCGATGATCGTTGATTTACCGTTGGCTCCAGTTCCCACAAAGACGGGTAGGACGTGGAAGCGTGAGTCCCCAAATAGTGACGCACCAAACAGTTCTTGCACATACATAATTCGGTCCGGGTCTTCAATAGTTTCTTTGAGAAACGCGTCCCATAAAGGAGTAGCCATTGCTCGCGGGGTGACGGCGGTTTGCCGTGTGTTGAGGTCCACACCCTTGACAGCAGGTCTAATTTCGCCAGTGAGTAGGTTGACAATTCCGTCAGGTGTGCAGATGTTATTTGCCTCTGCGTCCAACTCGATCGCGGAGATAAGAATTTCTGGGCTAGTTGCGCTAATAGCAATCGCATTAGTTAGTCGGTCCTTGTTCTTTGACGACTCAATCCAACGCTTACCTTCTTTACCCATCTCAAGGGTGATAGCAGGCTGGAGGGCATCAATAGCGGTCTGAATGATTGATTTGTCTTTATCTGCGACGTAACGTGAACCGTCCCAGTAATGCCATCCAACATCGGTAACATGGCGGTACTGGCCTTGCATCCAATAGTTGAGACGGAAAGAGTTTGAAGCATCGTTGAAGCCTAAAACGTTTACTGAGTTCTGGTAAACCTCACGAAGGTTCGCCCTCCCATCCTCCTCAGAAGGCTGCATGAGAGGCTCAGAGCCGTCAGTGACAAGGTTGTTGTGCTGGTGACGTCTGACCTCTTCCTTGAGCTTCTCAGGGGTCATCGCTTCAACACGTGCAATAGCCCAACGAGAAGCCGATTCGACTTCACCCTTGTTCATTTCACGAGCAGGCGCAACCTTCAAAAAGTCACGGAACTGGTTATCCAAGGTGCGTACAAGTTCGTGCGCTGAATGCTCAGTCAAGCAACCGTTACGGTGTGCAGCATTGATCTTGATGAGTTGCTGAACTAACCAACCGTGGCGAGACTTTGGTGCACCATTAGTTGGCGCTACAGACGAGAAGAGGTACGAGACCCAGTGGCAGTCGTGCTCTGCATACTCCCAAGAATTTGCTCCACTGACTCGCTCGAAAGCGTCTGGTGCGGTATGGACAGATGTGAACCCATGGGTGATGAGTATGTCATCGAGCTCGTCGAGGCTGAGTGGTCGCCAAGCACTGGGAAACGAAACGCTCGTGGCAACCGGGTTATCCGCATCTTTGAAATTAATTGAACCGGGTGCGCGGAAGATACGTGGTAAATCGAATACAGAGTCGACTTCCCCGTCTTGCGAAGCAGCAACCCAGCGAACGAATTGGCCCCAACGAGCCAAAACGCCCGACGCTTGCTCTTGTGTGTAGTCTTCTGCAGGGTCAATCGCCCAATACGGCTGCAAACCATGACCTGAATGCACGACCGCCGTAGGTTCAACACCAATGAGATCTGACAGCAAGTCGACCAGTCCTGATGCGTTTTCTGGGCTTTGAACCCCAGTTTCTTTAAAGTCAATGTCAGCCCATACGGCAGACAAACGACTAATGTCGTCTGCTTTGGCGCGGCCCGATGCGTTACTTGGATTGATTTCATACCAAACATTTGCTTTCATGTCAGTCAACGCTTCAACAATAGTGTCAGCGAATTGAAGTTTAGTTTGCTTCACACGGAAGCCTTGGGTAGCAGACTGGTAGCAGACAGTAACGTTCTGGTCTTGCTCGTAACCGAGTCGCTCTAGAAGTTCTTGAAAAGGCTTGGTCATGGCCGTCATTGGTAAATCCTTTCGAGGTTGGGAAGGGGGTGCAGGGAAGGGAATACCTGCACCCCCATCAAAGGGAGCTTAGAAGGTTTCTAGAGCTGAGATAACGGCGTACTTGTTAACGCCCATAGTCTCAGCAATTTCGCCATCATCGAGACCCGCAGCTGAAAGCTTCTGGATCTTTGCGATTTGCTCTGCTGATAGTTTATCAGATACCTCTTCAGCGCCGGTGCCCAATACTGCGTCAACAGCCTTAGACGAACCAGTGCCAGCCTCCAACTTAACCGCATACAACTTGGTTGCGTTGAAACGCTTGTTAGCGTTCGGCTTCTCACCTGAGAAGGTGATGGTGATTACCTGACCTACAGCAACAGGCTTACCGAACTCTTTAACGGCAGCCTTCATAGCGGTTAGCTTTGCGCCAACAAGGTAAAGCTTGCGGGTGCCGTCATCTTCAGGGTTGGTTGGGTCAGTGTACTCAGTGTCCAAGGTTAGAACAACCTGCAGCTGAGGCTTGCCGTCGTCCCAGAACTTTGGCTCATTGGTGTCAAAGTCACGAACCTGAGCAGTCTCAAGAGCAGTGATGGTACCAGTGAACGAGTCACCAATCTTTGAGTCCTTGAACGAGATTGATGGAACTGAAACGGTGGTGAATAGTGAGTTTGGATCTGGAAGGTTTACTTCTTGAATGTTTACCATTTTATTTTTGCTTTCTATGTTTTTTATTTGTTTTATCTTTGGATGAACGACTCAAGGTCGTCCTGCTCATTCGCTTCATACTTTTTACAGTCGAAACAAAATGATGCTTTTGGTTGCTTCTCAATGACCTTATCCCAGCCAACAATTTCTGCAGCATCGATAAGAACTTCAAGAGCAGCGAGTGCCTCCATTGCCACTCGTTCGTCATAACGTAGCATAACAACCTGCGCTTCTGACAAATCTTTGTCGCGTGGCAAAAAAGTCAACGACACATGTGTGACGTCATAACCTTTCTTGACCCAGCCCAAACCATACAACATGGCCTGTACGCGATACTGGTCTTTAATCTTGCCTTTAGCAGCTTCACTAAGAGCTCTCGTGCCAACAACTTTCCAGTCGTTGACAACACCCGCCTTAGCATACATGTCGCAAGAACCACCAAGTTCTAAACCTTTGTAAGAGTGTACGTGTAGACGGTTTTCTAGAAGATAGTCGTCAGACCATTCACGCCCGGCAAAGCCATCCTCTAACGCTTGGTGTACTGCGGTGCCAACAAACGGAAACCAACCACCTGAAACATCTTTAGGTTTTTCAGCAAGCTTACGGGCAACACACTTGCGACAATCTGAACCAACCTCGCTAATACCAATGATCTTCTGGTGCGAACGTTCAGTAATGTACAACTCTTGAATGCGACGCAACCAAGTGTGGGCAGTGTCGTAAGCCTTCCGGTCTGCCTCAGTGTAATCACTAGGCTTAGCTTCTAAAATCTGTACAGGCATCTCTTGTCTCTTTCAGTTGGGTGTTCAGTCTATACCTAAGGTCAGACATTATGCAGAACAAATGTTTGAACAGGGTGCAAGTTGTTATAAACAACGTTCACACCGTCACCTTTAGGGTTCCAATCGTAGCGAAGACGCATCGGCACAAACCCTTTACGTGACAGAATCTTATCCAACATGTCCACAATGACAATCAAGTCATCCGACTCGACAGCAGTCACTTCATGGCCGAACTTGATGAAACTAATCTTCTTAGAAATCTTCAACGGTTCAACAATGATCCGAGGGTCACGAGGCTCCTCAGGGTGAACCGTCAACAACTCTTCACGAAGCCTCTTAGCTTCCTCCAACATCGCCTGCTTGTCATACTGACCCAAAGCCAACTTATGCTTCATACACAAGAAACTCGTTGGCACCGCGTTGCTATTGCAACCTTCTTCACGACAAGGGATAGTTTTCTTCAAAATCAAAGCACGCTGCTCATAATAATGTTTGCGACACAGGTTCTTTGCCGTCGTACGATCGTTGCAATCGTCACGCTTACAATACTTGCCAAGCTTCTCATAACGCACCGGAATCAACCCTTGCGCTTCTTTACGCCTGTCACGCATCATGCGCTCATAATGCGAGTCACACAACATCTTTGCTTCAACAGGCTTACCACATTCAGGCTCGGTACAAATCATGCCCTTGGCCTTCATCTTGGTAGAAGGCTTACGCTTACTTGGCATTGTTCTGTTCCTTGATAAGTTTGATAAGCCTCACAGCTTCAAAGCAAGTATGACAATGCTCTGAATCTAAAGGCTTGCAGTATTCCGTTTGACTCTCAGCGTCTTCTTGGAGCAACTTGATGATGCGCTCTTGCTCGGCTTGTTTGCCGTCATAGAACCCTGTCGTGTAACCCTTGTCAGGTTGGTCAGGTGTGTGACTCACTTGTTTCCCTCGATAAGCAAAAAGTGCCTAATAACATCAGCAATGAAGTCCTGAGATGGAAACTTATCCTCACGCTTGATAACCCACCAGATGTTGTGCATAATCTCATCATCGTAAGTGCGGTCAAGAATCATGTCATGCTCTACCGCTTTGCCGTAAGCAACAGCCTCATCCCAGAGTTCTTTAGGGGTTCTTGGAGCTTCTTCCATGTAGTAAGGGTTTGTTGCTACTGCTCCGCAATTGCAGGTTGCAGTTGCCAGTCCTTCGCTAAAGTCAAATCCGCAATGATGGCTTGGGCTTTTACGCCTATACGCTTCGGTGTCATTAGCAAGTATCTTGTAGCCTTTCTCTATCTCGCGACAACAACATCTATCTGGCACGCTATCCCATAAACATTCGCCACAGCATTTTCCTTTATGTTTACTCATTTGTTTCCCTCTCTAAACGCTTCACAGGTTTCGCAGACTGTTGGTGCTACACAAAAACAATGCAAACAATTTATGTCACGACAATCTGGGCAATGATAGTCAGGTAATTCGCTCACTTCTGCTCCTTCAACACACGAGCAATAATGTCCCGCCCAAACACAACACCACGAGCACCATCAAGAAGCTTACGAGTCGTCTTATAACGCTTACCAACCTTCTCAGCAATCGCCTGATCAATAGTGTCCACAGCAATAAGATTCCAAATCGTCACATGGTGCATGTTCGACGCACGATGCACACGATCCTCAATCTGCTCAATACGATCCGGGTCATACGGACTATCCAACATAATCAAGTCGTCGGCAGCATCCAAATTAATGCCAACACCCATAGAACCAGACAACAACACCACACGAAGATTGCCCTGTTGAAACTCACGCTGGATTTCAGCACGATGATTGTCAGGGGTAGAACCATCAAGCACACTAGAACCAATACCTGCAACATCCAACTCCTTCTGCAACCAATGCAACACCTTCGCAAACTGCGAAACAATAACAACCTTTGCCTTGTTATCAGCCATGTCATCCTGCTCCAAAAAGCCACGCTCCCGGAACCACCCCATCAACCAATCCAACTTAGCTGAGCTACCGCCAACAACAGGCACCGGTGTCCCATCAACATCAGTCCAAGAACAAGCAGCAATCTGACGGGCACGCAAAGCAAACACCATCGCCTCACCCGAATCTCGCTCCTCCAACTTGGCATCATAAATCTTTTTCTCAGACACCATCTGCTGAATAAAATACTCAGAACGCTGCTCTTTACCCAACTCAATCTCAACATCCACATAACGCTTAGGTGGCAGCTGAGGCAACACTTCCTGCTTAGTTCTACGGATCATCCACTGTCGGTCGCGTTCCAACCATTCAGCCTCAGACTTCAAACCCATAGGCACCTTAATAGTCCTATTACGGGCAACCTGCATCTCAGACATCCAAAAGTTCTGTTCCATCCAAACAAACTTGCTCGACGGCACACGCTCAGGATGCAAAAACAACCAAGTGCCATAACGGTTATCTAACTTGCCACGATCAGGCGTACCAGACACGGCCACACGAATACACTCATTCGACATAGCAATCTTCGACAAACCCTTCCAAAAGTTAGTCAACTTACGCAAATCACGAATAGGCAACACCATGTGCGACTCATCAACAATCACCGCATCATAAACAAAACGGTTCAAATCCTTGACACGCAAACCCTGCTTAGTCATGTCCACCGCATTATGGTTAGCCAACACAATGTTTGCCCGATCAGCAGACCACACACTCATAGCCTTAGCTTTCTGACTAGCTGTGCCCTTAGACACATCAACAAGGTTCACCAAGTCATAGCGAGGCTTCACAAAACGCTCAACAGTGTCCCGCCAAGTAGTCTGTGCGTTAATAATCGGAGTAATGATCAGAATGTTGCTAGGACGCTCAAACAAACCATCAAGCTCCAAAGAACCCAACACTTCAAGGGTTTTACCTAAGCCCGGCTGGTCTGCCAGAAGGATCCGTCTCGACTCGGTTATCCTCCTAGCAGCCAACTGCTGATAGTCATACAAGACCTCATCAACCAGAGACACTGGCGCACCCCTTACACATAGGCACAGCCTTATTCTCGTCGCACTCTTCCCAGTCAAACCAGTTGTCGCACTCAACACACATAAACATCAGTTGACCCCTTCAAACTCTTCACGAACCTCATCGCAAGTGCAACTAGCACCATGCTCACAAACCTCAGGCTCATTCTGACCACAAGTGCCACAACCCTCATCGGAACAAAGAGTGCAGAAGAAGTTGCCTTTCACCTCAGCACACAAGTTGTTAGCCTGACAAGCTGAAATCTTCTCACCACACTTATAGCAAGGGTTCAACCACTGGTCATCAACAAAACGCTTCATACCAGAAGTTTCAGTAATCCATACATAAACCATTTTTATTCCCCTTAGTGAATAGTTAGACGGCTCTTAGAAGAGCGCTTATAAAGCTCAGGATAATCAACCAAAGCAAACATTTCCTTGACCACATCAGTCAAAACAGCTGTCTCACGCCAACGAGCAATACTCGCAACCTTAGCACCGTGAACCAACAGAACATCCTTGTTGCCAATAGCATCCTTGATAATGGCTTCAATCTCAACCTTACGAGCAGTCAAACGCTTGATCTCATCAGCAAGGCTCGCACGCTCAGCCAACAACTCAGAGGCAAGAATAGGATCAGAGGCTTCAACAGCGCTCTTATCATCCTTAGTGGCCTTAGGCGCACCAGTAATCAACACAGCCTTAGCATCCTTCACTAGGCTCTCGTAATCTTCAATGCTTTTCATGCTTTCTCTCCTTTATTCTGCTTTACCTTCAATAATGTCTAGCAAAACGGTTTGCGAGACAAATCTATTATTACTCGAAGTTGGCGTAAAAAACGCAACATGGTAAAAGTTTTTTATAGTCCTACCCTGAACAATAGTCAAAGCAAGACCATCCTTCACATAAGAACCCTCATACAACGGATTACCACCGTCATACAGCTTCCATCCGTAAAACTCTAAAGAGTCGCGGATAACCTTATTCAACGGCTTAGGCTTGATCATCACAAATCACCCACAACGCAAGACCATAAGCGCCAAGAGTCAAAGCTGTCTGTAAAACAATCACACCCAATGGCGCATCCAAACTGGCCTCCAACAACAACATAAACAGTTGCGCATGAGCCAAAACCTGCGTCATTGTGCTAGCATACTTGTATGCCTTTGGTCGGGCATAACTCATAATGGTGCTCCTTTCATTATTTGGTTGGTTGAATGGGCTAGGCATTCTTGTCTAGCCCATTCTCATTCCCGGACAGAATAATCGTGCGAACTTCTAACAAGCGAGCAGCAGCAATAATCTCCGCCGTCTTCTTCGCTTGCTTGTTGCGTTTACGAGTAATGTAGCGTGCCACCAACAGCTTCTCAGAGTCGGCTGCCTCATCAAGATGATCCCAGTCCTCATCAAGCCAATGCTGAGTATCAAACAACTGGATCTCACCATTACCCCAAGAACCATCAACGCTGACCCACAGGCCGTTGAAAGTGCGAGTCTTACGCATTCGACAGCACCTCTCTCTTATCTACATCTAGCACCCAGTAAGTGCCAGTAGGGCGCGGGAGAACAGCGTCTAGTATGCCACCGCCGTCTTCGATAATCTTTGTGCCCTCAGCTAGTGCCTCGTCCAAAGACTCAGCTTCGATACGAACCTCGCTCCAAACGGTTTGTTGGATTTGAACCCTAAACTGTCTACTCATTAGGGTTCACCCATTCGCCATCTCCGATGCGGTATTCGCCAGTGGTAGTGCGCACGAACATAGGCTCGTTATCGTCCCATAGCGGGTCGCGGGTGCCAGACTCAATGCCGATGCCTGTGCCGTCTGACTCAGTAAAACCCTGAGCCATTAGTGCGTGGATAATCTGAGCTGAGAGATAAGCGTCATCGCCTATGCGGTCAGTGGTGGTTAGAACGCTCTTGACGATCTCATAAGCGTCATCGCCTAGCCAGTGTGCGTAAACGCTCACGCCGTTGTCGTATGTGTCTATGAGGGTTACGGTAGCTCGGTTGCCCATTTTACTGCCTTTCATTATTTGGTTGGTTGGTTATTTGAAACGAGAAACAGACTCGTCCCATAGGTGCTTGTTGCCCTGCTTGATAGCGGTATCTTTTATAGCCTGTAAAGCCTCAAGTCTAGTAGGGTTATCAGACTTCTTGGAACGAATAAGCATAGACATAAACTTACTCACACTCCAACGATTACCGACACCCGCAAACTTGCCGAACTCTTGCTTAGCAAGAAAAACGACATCTTCATCAAAAGTGCTCATTAGTAGTTCTTCTCTTTAGTAGGGGGAACAGAGCCAACAGGTAGTTTCACAATCTCAGCGATCGAAATGTCCAACCCCTGCGACTCAGCAACATAAGTGCGAATAACGTGAACAGCCTGAGTGAACCAAGTGAAATCTTCCCAACGAGCGTTGAAAGTCACATAAGGAACAGGCTCATCAAGAACCTCATTCACCCTAGCCCAAGTAGGTTGCCAAACACGGCTCAAGAAACCCTGCCCCTGCTTAGCAATCCAAGTTTCAATCTGCCAATAAGCGTTCTCGGTGGTGAAACCAGCCAAAGCAAGAGCCTCGTCACGCTTAGCACCAACAAACTCAGGGATAATAAGCGGTGCCTTGATACTGTTAGGCATTTCCACTCGCTTGAACCCAGACTGACCCACCTGAACGCCAGACTCGGCAAGGTAAGCGTCAATGTCAGCACGACGATAGAACACGTCACGCCCGCCGTTTGAATAGTAGTCAAACTTAGCCAAGTGTTGGTGCTCAGGTTTACGCCAGTTACGGATAGTGGCCTTACTAATGCCCGTAAGAGCCTCAACCTCAGCAATAGGGATCATCTCCCCAAACTCAGGGTCAAAAAAGTTCTTAGACATTCGCTACCTCCAAAGGAAACTCTCGGTCAAGGTCGGTCATACGGTAAACAGCAGACTGAGTTCCATTACGCTCAATCCAAGCCTCAACGACTATCTTGCGGTAATAAGAAGTGCCGCCTATCTGAATAGAGCCAAAAGGTGCTAAGTGAGCTCGCGTATCATTACGCCAGTTTCGTAACTGGTTAAGTGTGAAGTGTGTAGCCTCAGACACTTCTTTGGCGGTGAGCAGTTCACCGTATACGGGGTGAGATTTCATTTTTATTGCCTTTCTTCTAGTTTGCTAACTCTACTATAAGTAGCCTAGCACAGTTAGTAAAAATAGGGTGTTTTGGTTGTTTTTCGTATTGGGTGTGTTTAGGTGATTTTGAAAACCCTTATTTTATAAGGATTTTTTTCGTAAAAAGTCGATTTCTAAGTCGCTTAACTATATAGGAATGATTGTTATTAGTTTACCTAGATTACTAAGCAAACTAATAACAACTAAGCCAACTAGGGTTTAGCGACTTAGATTTTGAGTGAAAACTTTACGTGATACGACGGTCGGGCGTGTTGCGTCTGCGTCATCTGCGTCAATGATTGGGCAACGGTGATAGTCAAACTGCCAATACAACATAGATTGACCACACTCATAGCAAAGACGCATTTCGTCTTGATCGTCATTCATTACGACGCCTCTTCCATGCGGACAGTCTTCGGTTCGACGATAAAAGGTGAGTGAGCTTTCACGTCAAGCCAGTTAGAAAACTCACGCTCATAACAAACATCAGACACTTCGCCGTGAACAACAGCGTGGCGATAGATAGTAATGTTTTGGTCGCAATAAGCACATTTTGCTAGGTGTTGCGGTTCGCTCATTAGTAAACCTCTTCGCTGACCTCTTCGACATACCAAGAAGACGGTTCGGCCGTAAAAGCCAAACCAAGTTCATCTTCGGCAATCAAATCAGCCACATCACGCCCTTTGTCGCTTAGAACGGTGATGATAATTGTGGCGTTAGAGTTCTTGCTTTGGTATTGGTAGTTATAGATTTTCATTTTGTAGCCTTTCTTGGTTGGTTAGATAGGTTCGGAAAACCAATACCCACAATCTGGGCATTCCGTCCGATGGATACTAGGAAAGAAAACAGAGTCGCAAAACATACAACAGGCAGGCATTAGTCTTCATCCTCTTCTGCTAGGCGTGCCTCTTCTGCCAAAACATCGGCATAAGCACGGCGGTAAGCGTCCTGATAGTAGGCGTAAAGGTCGATCGCCATAAGTCCGATAATGCTAGTCTCACCTTCGTCATAACCGCCGAGTTCTTGCCAACTGTCATTGAAATCGCTTGGCATCTCTTGCCAGTCTTCAATGATTTGGTTGTTGTAAACGGGGACGGCACTGTCCGCCATTTCGGTGAGGCGGTCATCAACATAGTTTTCGTTAGCATCTTTCAACCATTCCCAAGAGTCTAGGATTTGGTTTCGAATGTCCTTGTCGTTCATACGCATTTTTAGAGCCTTTCTGGTTGGTTGGTTTGTTGCTAATAAGAACACTATCAGACTAAACGACTAAATCATTCACATTTGTTCAGATACTAGGTATCTGTTTTTCCGATAGTTGGCTAACCCTAAAAGCGTCGCAAGTGTGCTAAGGCGGTGTCAAGGCGGCGTCAAGGCGGTGTCAAAGTGTAAGGCTAGCCATTCCCGCCCACACATTCACAAAATTATTGAAATCACCGCTTGCCCTGCTTGTCTAGCATTGTGGCTAGCAAAGCAAGCGTGGCAGGCGTGGCAAGCGTGGCTCTGGCGTGGCAAGGCACAAGGCAAGGCACACATTCCAGCCGTCCCCTTTCTATGCGGAGCATAAAAAAATCCCTGCCGGCCTCAGGGGGTTGAGACTGGCAGGGAAGATTTGGGAGGGGTTATGACTGTTTTTGCATTCTTTCAGTTGAAATTTTCCAAGCTTGTTCCTGCACGATTGTGCCGTCATCGTAAACGATTACATCACGGAAAGGGATGCGGGTTTTGTCATTGACGCTCACTAGGCAAACTTCACCGTTCCTAATGCCTACACGGTAGCTGGTGCCCGGCAGGTTATCAACGAGCATACGGTTTAGGCGTGCCGTTGTTGTTTGCGTGTGCCATCCGGCAGTGTTCAGATAAACGCCACCATTCCAAACTTCACCAATGAAGTTATCGTGATAGTAAACGCTCACATGAGTGTCATAGGCGGTTGCGTGAGTGTTGTGAGCTACACGCTTTTTGTAGCGATCGCCAACAAGGCGGTTTAGGTTGCCGTAATTCATGGCCGGGAGTTTTAGGTTGCTCATGATGTGCCTTTCATCTAGGTTGGTTGGTGCTTATGTATCAACTCTATTGTCTAGGTTGCTAAATGCTTCATCATCGTTAGCAATACTAGGTATCGTGTTTGCTTGTACTTGCAAGGCCTATCCCCCTAGGGGGGGGGGTGGCCTGCCTCGCTTGCCGGGTTCGCCTCGCCCGTGTTGATAGCGAAACCATGTTGTGAAGGCGATTCCAGCCGTCCCCTATAGTTAGCATCCCCCCTCCAAAAATTCAAATATCAACACCTGTCTATCATTGATGCTATTATGGCCTTATGGCTCGTATTGCAGATCACCCTTTGAGGCTTGCTAGGATTACGGCAGGTTTCAGTCAGAATCAGTTGGCTCAGCGTGCTGGCGTACACCGCAGCGCCCTCACGGCTATTGAGGATGGGCGCACTAAGCGTCCCAGCCCGGCCTTATTGCAGACTATTGCGGGCATCCTCGATGTCCCTGCAAGCTATCTTGAGAGTGAGATTGAGAAGTGGTTGAAGAATCCTTCTGTTGCAAGTTTGACACCTGCGGCAAAGAATTTGTTGGAGGTTCCTCCGTACGTGCTTTCTCAGTATTATCCAAGTTTCGTCGCGTGGCGAAAGGAGTTGTCGAAGACTCCGACTGCGTTTGCGAGCATGTTGAGGTTGAATCCTGCGACTGTCAGAGATTACGAGTCGGGGAAGACGAATTCTATGCCGGATGTTCTGTCAGGCAAACTTATTACAATCTTGGGTGTTAGTCCGGAGTATTTGGTTGAGTTGGAAGGGTTGCCTCGTGGCTGAGTTTCCGTTTTGTAAGTGTATTAATGTGCATGGTCGTCGTTGTGGCCGTAAGGTGTGTGCGGGCGTTGAGGTGAAGAAAGGTGGAGCATGATGCGGTTAATCATCCGAGCCATTACACGAGCGATCCTTCTGGTGTGGAATGTATTTCTGTCACTCGTCACCGCAATTTTAATGTTGGTAATGCTATTAAGTATCTTTGGCGTGCTGGCCTTAAAGACGGTAATGCGGATGTGCAAGATTTACGTAAAGCGATTTGGTATATCGAGGATGAGATTGTGAGATTGAGTGGACGCGAATAAGTTTGAGAGTAGGTTAGATGCCCCACGTAAAACTAAGGAGCAGGCCTTATTTGAGGCTGTGCTTAGAGCAGCCATTAGCGCCGACCGGCAGGGTTTGTTCTTGGAGTCTCAAGTTATCTTGGACCAAGATGCCAGTCTTCGAAAAGAGGATGTTGAGCTTGTTTGGGGGTCCAGCAAGTTTCAACGTGCTTTATCTGACCGTGGAATCAAGACGACGCAGAACCCAAATCTTACCCTTCGGCAGGAGACGTTTCTTCAGGCTTACCTCAATCCGTTAAATATGTTGACGCCTCAGGTGTTGGCGAAGCGGATGAAGATTGGCCTGAATGAGATTGATGGCTGGATGCGTCAGAAGGAGTTTGCAGCTGCTATGGCTGCGAAGTCTGAGGATAATTTGAAGAAGTTTTTGCCGATGGCGGATGCTGCTTTGGGCCAGAAGGTCCAAGAGGGCGATATGAAGGCGATTACGTTCTTGAATCAGTTGACTGGGCGTTTTGATCCTAATGCTAAACAGAATTTGGATGTGCCTGCTATTCTGATGCAAGTTCAAGACGTGATCCTTCGGCATGTGTTGGATCCTGCGGTGAAGCGTAATATTGCTCGTGAGTTGATTGCTTTGGCTTCTGGGCAGTCACATTTTTCTGCGCTTCCTGAGCCAGCTAGTGCGTCTATTGAGGTTGAATCAATTAGGGTAGATTAGGCTCTCTATTAGCTTGTTGTGCTTGCTTATGTTGCACCTACCATGCGCTGGCTTGACGTTTGAAAGGGTGTCTGGTCCGCCCTTGCTGATCGGTATTACGTGATCCAAGTGAAGCCCATTGCTGCCAACTCGTGGAGCTGACAGGTCAATAGGTTGTTTGCAGATGTGGCAATCGGTACCCCATTTATCTAGAACATCTTGTTTGGTGTATTTTTCGCTAACAACCGCATTTTTTCTGGCTCGCCTAAGCCTATTGTCTGCCCTTCGGCGCTCTTTATTTTCTTGGTAATATTTTTTACCGTAAACCTTACGAGCATCTATGTTTTTCAAATAGTAAGCTCGCTTATGCGCATTGGCCTTCGCTACATATTCTTCAGACTTGCCATACTTGGTTTTATACCGAGTAACAACGCAGATCTTACATTCGCCATGTAGCCCAAGCGGTCTTGATTTATTTTTATGAAAATCAGAATACGGCTTGATTGTGTCGCATTTGCTGCAACGTTTTGATAGAGTATCCATATCGAACCTTCCCGTTCGGTCTGCTCCCGGTTGTTGACGCAATGCGGGAGCTTTTCTTTATTCTATCACGAATCGGGTGCTAAGATAGGTATGAGACTACCACTAACTATTTAGGAGTTCTCGTGAGCTACACGACTACCACTAAGCTCGCTTTGAAGAAGGCTGTGATTGGTTCTAATCAAGCGTTTGAGACTGCTGAGATTAATGCTAACTGGGATAAGGTTGACGCTGAGGCTGTAGCAGCTGATGTGCGCCTTGATGCGCTTGAGGCAGCTGATGTTGCTCTTGATACCCGTTTGGACGCTGTGGAGGCTGCTGCAGCTGTTACGACTAGCGTGCGCGATGTGGCGTTGACTACTGACACTTTGTTGTCTGGCGATAAGAATAATGTGGTCCGTTACACTTCTTCTGCTGCTGTGAGTGTGTCTGTGCCTAATGTTTTGACTGCTTCGCAGCGTATTGACATTATTCAGGATGGTACTGGGCAGGTTACTTTTACCGCTGGGTCTGGTGTTACTTTGACTGGTACTGGTACTAAGACTGCTGCACAGTATGCTGGTGCAACTATTTTGTGTGTTGCTGCAGGTCAGTATCGTCTGATTGGTAACATCCTGTAATGCCTGAGGTAGAGGCTATGCACGTGAAGGTCACTATTAATGACCTTTATAAGGAGCAGCAGGAAACTAATAAGTTGTTGATTCAGTTGGCTGCCCAGTTGCAGAATATGGCTGATTTGCCTGATCGTGTTCGTGCGGTTGAGAAAACTCAGGATGAGAATTCTTGGATTCCGAAACTTATTTGGGCGGCGCTGTCTACTGGTATAGTTGGTTTTGGGACGGCACTTTTTACTTTGATTAGAGGTTAATATGAGCAACTATGTCCTACCGTTTCCAAAATCTAAGATCCCTAAGGGTGGCGAGTTTGGTAACACTATTTTGTTTGATGGCACCCCACGCACTAACCCTCACCGTGGTGTAGATTTTTCTTTGCCGGGTGGCACTCCGATTCCTTCGTTTACGACTGGTGAAGTTGTTTTGGTGAAGTGGTCTGAGGTTCTAGGCCATGTTGCTGTTGTGAAGGACCTTAAGGGCGGGTTTTGGGGTTATTGCCACTTGCGTCAGGCTTGTATTTTGGCTGTTGGTACGAAGGTTGTTGCTGGTAAGACGATCATTGGTTTGGTTGGTAACACTGGTTCAGCGAGCCATGGTGCACATTTGCACTTGTCGTTTGGTCCTGATGACCAGTCGGTGTTTTTTGGTAAGGTTTCTGACCCGATTGTTGCTATTGAGATTCGTATTGCTCGCGATGCTAAGGAGGCTCCTGTTGCGCCTGTTTCTAAGGTTGCGCCTGTGGCAGCCAAGCCAGTTGCGGAAGTGGCGGAGGATGTCGCCCCTGCAAAAGCAAGTGTACGTCCAGCTGTTAAGAAGGCAGAATAATGGCTACTAACATGCACAAGAAGATCGCTGGGCGTACTGTTGCGACTATTGTTTTGAAGATTTCGACTACTGGTGGTGGCTCGGCTTTGCTTGGTGCAGAGGTGTGGCTGTCGTTGGCTCTTGCTGCTTGGGTTGGTATTTTGGAGGTTGCTGAAGAGCTCTCTAAGGCTTATCTTGAGGATGGTAAGATTACTGAGGCGGAGCTGAATGAGTCGGCTTCTCGTATTATCGCTAAGAACACTAAGGAAAAGTAATGGCTACTCCAAAACCAACTCCGTCTGAGGCTGCCAAGAAGGTTGCTAAGAACAAGGTTGTAAAAGACTGGTCTACCTCTCCGGGTCAGGTTAAGTTTTTGAAGGACCTTGAAGAGGCTAACAAGAAGTCAGCTGTGCCATTGCCTAACCGCAAGAAGCCTACTTCTAAGTTTGTTATTCCTGCGAGCCCAACACACTAATGCCTTACAAGTTCACTGAGAAGCAGGCTTACCACATGAAAGATGGTAAGCGTGATTATCTGCCGAAGAAGCAGGCAATTGCTATTCAGTTGAGTAAGCTTCGCGCTGAAGGGCGTATACCACCTAGGAAGGGTGACAAATAATGTCTACAAGCATTGAAATTGAAGTTGAGTCTGAGTCTGGCGGTAAGTGCGACAAGTGTGGCGCTGAGATGGGCTCAGCAGCTCCTGAGGAGTCTAAGGACGCCTTGTTGAAGCAGTTGAAGGCTTTGCTAGCTGAGACTGGTTCTAATGGCTTGGCTGACCGTCAGATGAAGATTGATGAGCTGATTTCTAAGATCAGCGAGTTGGGCGACTAAAGCCTGTTTAAAGAGGAAAACCCCTACCTATTCGGTGGGGGTTTCTTCTTTCATGCCATCTAGCAGTAGGTACACTGTTGGGCATGGGTAGTAGATAGGTTTGCCTTTCAGCTGGCTGCAGTGTCTGCAGCACTGATCCATTTCCTCGTGCAGTGCGTATACTGCGTTGAGGTTTGTGAACATTATGCGTGAGCTCTCTTTTAGAGCTTCGGTCTCATCCATTAGTCGTTTGCGTCCTTTATTCGTTGCTTCAGTTCAGTCCTGAAGTTTTTAATGTTAGCAGGAGTGTTGACGATCTGTCCCTTCTGGCCGAAGAGGAAGTTGTCGCGAAGGTTCTGCTTTTGTTCGTCTGTTAGTTCCTTGCCTGAACCTACGGCGCGCTTTGTTGGCGTGTATAGGCTTAGTCCTTCTAGGACGGTTCGGCTTCCAAGGTTGCCAATGATCTTGTCCACGAGGGTTGGCAAGTCTTTAACGCTTGATGGCGCGCCGGTTTGCATGTCGGTGCCGGTCATCCATTCGAATAGCGGTTGCGCTACAAGGCTGAAGTTTTTACCAACAATACGTCCGGTTGCTGCAACGTTTGCGATAGCGTTTTCGTCCATGGTCTTTGATGGGTCGTAACTCCATGTCCAAGTGTCTAGAACGTCCATAGGCAAGAAGCTGCGCTTGTAGATCATCTGGTTGCCACTTGGGGTTGTTCCTGTTGGCCCGTAGACGCTGTAGTTCATGTAGCTTGGGCTGATGTTGCCTTGAGCCCAAGGGTTGCTGATGCTTGTTGGCTGCATTCCTTCTTGGGTTGCAGTGTTGAACTGTAGCTTTGAAGGGACGGTCATTGCTGCAGTGTGGTTCATCGCCATGTCAATGAAAGCGTTGTGTGCCACGCGCAACCACGTGTAGTAGGTGAACATCATTCGCGGTCCGCGACGTTCTGACGCTGATAGTGACTGAATCGTTGGGTGGTAGCGGGTGACTTCTAGCGAGGCAGCGTTGAGGGCTTCTTCAACAGAGTTCCATGAACGTGACTGGATTACCCGCATTGCGTGTGCTGCACGTGGGATGTTTCCGTACCATGAAGCAAATGCACCTGCTGGCTGTTCGATCTTGCGAGCTGCTGAGCTTGCTTTTGCTCCAGCAACGGCTAGTAGGCTCTTTTTGCTGCCTAGTTCTGCAGCGTTTTCAACTACTGATTCGTACAAACCTTGGATGTCGTTTTGGAAGATGTTTCCAATAATAATTCCGCGTGCTTCAAATTCACGGAATAGGGTGTCTTCATCTAGGCCTTGCTTTACTGCTTTACCGTTTTTGTAGAGGGTAATACCGGGCTGGGTGCGGCCTGCCTTGTCGGTTACTTCTACGACGCGACCGTAGTTGCGGAAGCTTTCGAAGGCGTTTGCCATCTTGTATTCAAGCTTGTTTTTACCCCATGTGGCGCGGATGTCTTCGGTCATGAAGCGCTGTGCCATGCGGAGACCTTGCTGCCAGTGTACTGGGTTTAGGGTTCCGGCAATCATGGCAGTAGTGGTGTCACCGAACATGTTTGTGATGTGGTGTCCGGGGCGAAGGATGGTTTGGGTGGCTTTGAACCAGCCCTGTACTTCCATCATGCTTCGTAGGACTGAGTTCATGCTCTTGCTGTTGTAGAGCTTGTTCCATTCCCTGTTGATTGACATGAATTCTTTGGCAATGTCAGGCGGGAATAGTCCGCCGTTTTCTGGTGATGGCAGGTGAGTTGATAGGTCTGTGCCTACTCCGTCGCCTTGAATCTTTACCCAGCCATTTGCTACTGCCTGCTGGAAAGTCATTCCTTGTGCCTTGTAACCAAACTGTGATGCAAAGTCAGTTACTAGAGCTTTTTCGGTGCTAGCAAACTGTACGGCTTGGATCATGCGGGTAAGGATGATGAATGGGTCTTCACCTGAAGCAGCAAAGTCCTCGGCACGTTTCTTCCACATCGTTTCGCCAATGGTGCCTTTTAGGTCAGATGGTAGTTCTGAGAATGGCAACCATTTGGTGTATTCAGCCAGCTGGGTTGGGTTGAGTGTTCCGGGGCTTACGAAGCCAATCTTTTCACCTAGACCGTAGCGACGGAATGCTGCTGCGAGCGCCTTAGGATCGATACCGTTCTTGATGATCGCTGAGGTTTCAGCGTTACCAAACATTGGGTCTAGGAGGCTGCGTAGGTCATTGATGAGTGCGCGCACGTCAGCGTCTAGGGTTTTAGGGATGTCTTCGACCGGAGTCTGTGCCATTGCGTAGCGGAATGCAGTGGTGAAGTTTTGTACGCGAGCCTCAGGGGTTAGGTTTCCCCACTTTTTTAGGTAACTGTCGCGAAGGAAGTGGCTTGCGTCTGCAACCTTGCTGACGCTTGTCATTACGGTTGATTCTGCTTTGTTGAGTAGAGGCTTTAGCGTCCAGCGTCCGGCAGTTGCGCTTAGCTTTTCTGCAGGCTGCTTGAACCAGCTACCGCCGTCGTAGTTTGTGCGACCAACGTAAACATTGATGTCTGAGTCCGAGAGCGTCTTTGCGGTTAGGTCCTGCAATAGGCGCTGAGCGGTCTCACCTTCGGTTAGGTTTAGCTGACCGTACTCGTCTAGGTTGTCAAGGATTTCTTTTGAAAGCTCTTCGCGAAGGGCGATGTTTGCGTCTACTGCACGAACGTTGTTGTCTGCACGCCACTTAGCAAGCCACTTAGCGCTTTCTTCTGCTGACAACTTACGGTAAGGCTGAGCAACTGGTGCAGTGTCAGTCAGCCCTGTGGTGCGCGAGATTAGGCCGTCTGAAACGGTTGCTAGTTCTTTGCCAGCTGCGCGTGCTTCCTGTAGCGCCAGTTCACGGTTGTAGAGCTCGCTTGGGATCCATTTGCCGCTTTGGTAGTGCTGAGTTGGGATGCTGTTTTTCCATGCGACATCGCGTGCAGCGTCAAGTTCTTTTTGAAGTTTGTTGAAGCGAGTTTCCCACGCCTTAACTTCAGCCTTGGTGTTTGCTGCAGAACTCTTGAGCAGGTGCTCCTCGTAAGCAAGCTTCGCTTGGGTTAGTTTTGCGGTTGCATTGTCGATGCTTGCCTTGCTTGGGAACGGTAGGCGTTCGCGACCTGCTTTGGCAACGTTGTCTGAGTTTTGCATCTTGAAGAAGCTGTTGATGGCTTCAACGGTGTCGCTGAAAAGCTGACGGTTTGCAACATCGGTAGCGTTTGGTGAGCCAATAAGCTTTGGCATTACTTCCATGCCCATGGTTAGGTCTTTTAGTTTGCCGTCACGGACGAATACCATTGCTGCTGCTTGGAAGATGTTTTGGGCTACTCGACCGTTTTGCTGGTCGAAGATGCGTGATGCGTAAACGAATTTGTTGAACCAGTCGCGTACGAGCTGTGCGCGTGCAGCGGTTGAGTCAATACCGGTGTCTAGGTTGGCCTTCCAACCCTCTAGGAGGGCTGTGTAGAGGTCTTCGCTAAGAGTTTGAGCAGACGACAGCGAGTCCTCTAGTGAGGCTCCTGAGCGCTCCATGTGGATCTTTTCGAAGGCTGCAACGTTATCGGTGATTGCTACGGCTAGGTCTTCGGCAATCTTCTTGGTTTTTGCTTTGAATCCTGCTGACCAAGGCTGCTGTAGTTCGCCACGGCTTAGAAGGTCTGCAACAACTTCTTTCATGTCAACGACGGCGTTCGCTTCTTTGGCTTCCATGACGCGACGAATAGCTTTGCCGATACCAACAGTTGAAAGGGTGTCGTATTTTGTGATGCCAGCTTTGCCAGTGTCTGGGAATAGGGCTGCTTTTAGTAGGTCTTCGTTTTCGGCCTTCATTACCTTCATGAAGTCGCCAATGCTGACAAAGACGTAGTGCTTTGCTTCTTTTGTTCCTACAGCCTTAGCGTAGGTGATGCGTCCGCCGAGGACTGAGAGGAGGGCGTCGTTCATCATTTCAGTGCGAGCGATCATGTCGTCTACGCTGACCTGAGTTGCCTTTGAGCGCTTGCGTGCGATACCAAAAAGGTTTCCGAGCATCTTTGCTTCGCCAGACTGGTTGATTTGACGTAGTAGCGCTGCTTTGGTGTTTGCTTGGAACGCTTCGGTGGTTGAGCGTGCTGCGAGGTCTCCGAAGCTGCTAACGCCGGTTATTACGTCCGGTGAGCCCATGATTTCTTTTTCAATGTACTCAAAGTTTTTGCCTAGACCGCTGTTGATGGCTAGAAGCACGTCGCGCATCATTGGTGCAGTGTCAGGGTTGTCTAGGTAGTTCGATACGCGGGCGTGTGCGGCCTGTCGTGAGGCTTCTACGGCTGCTGGCAACGGTTCGATGGTTCCGGCTAGGCGACCGTCTGAGTAGGCTGCTGCGACGTCTGAGAGGGCTAGGCCTTCAGCTTTGTAAAGAGTTGCTGCGTCAGCCATAGCCATGCGACGCTGAGTGTCGTAGACAGTCTGTGTGCCCTTTGATACAAGGACGTCTTTAATCTGAGTGTAGGCGTCTGCGCTTGATGCAGCTTTTTCTACCTCAACAACTGCTAGGTGTTCTGGGTCGATTCGCTTAAGGATCTTTTCAAGTACAGGGTAGGCAACTTGGTCGCCTGCCTTGATGCCTGAAATGAGGTCGTTGAAGCTTGTGTACTTCTTTTCAACTTGTCCTGCGGTTACGCCAACGGCAGCCTTTGACATGCGCTCTATGGCGCTGAGCATCTTCTTGGAGTTTGCAGCATCAAGCGAGGCGGTAGGAATCTTTAGTGGGTCGGCAATTAGTGGCTCGGTGTCCACGATTGGCTTTACGCCAGTAGTCGTGTTGATGACTTTTGGCGCTTCTTTTTGAGCCTGAACCCACTTGATAGCTTCAGCCTTGCTTGGGAATTCCAAGATCTCGTTTGAAGCGTTCATTACATAGGTTGCTTCTGGGGTGACATGTGGCTCAAATGCGCGCATGTCTTTAGCAACGCCTTCTGCGGAAATCTTTGGAATTTCGACAACGCCAGCTTTGGCAGTCTGCGCTTCGTATTTGGCAAGTCTTGAAAGGCTGCTTTGCGCTAGCTCTGAAAGGATGACAGTTGCGCCAGCCTTGTAGCCTGCTTCTGCAGCAGATGCAGCAATGGTTAGCGGTGAAACCTTTTCGGCAGTCTCAAGGGTCTTGTATAGGAAGTTACGTCCGATGGTGCCTTCGGTTTTCGCAAGACGCTCAGCCAGTGGGCCAGCTGCACGAATGTTCTGTGGTTTTACAATCGGCTTCTTGGTGTACTGGTTTACAAACTCTACACCCGGCTTGAGAACTTCCTCGGTTGCTTTGACAGCCTGTCCGCCAACCTCAGTGACCTTTGGTGCAAGGCCAGCCTTAGCCGAGACCTTTCCTGCAGCAGCAAGCTTGCCTGCTTTGGTGGCGGTCTTTCCTACTGCTACAGCAGCCTTTAGTGGGGTGACGAAAACTTTTCCGGGGATAAGATTGGTTGGGTCCATCGCAATGTCTAGACCTAGGTCGATTGCGTTTAGTGGCATGCCTAGAACTTCAAAGTTGCCGACGTTCTGGTCGATTGGCAACTGTGCACGAATGTCTTTACCGGTTACGGTTGGCTTGCCTTCGATGCTGGCGATAAAGTTTTCAGTACCAGCCTGAGCAGCACCCTTTGTAGGCTGCGGAATTGGAATGCCGAACGCGCCAGCTTTAAACTTTGCTTGGTCTTTTCCCGGGAGAACGTTCTTCAACTCTTGGTTTACAGCGCCCTGTACTCCAGCAAGCGGAGCAAGAATGTATCCGAGTACGGTCTTACCAAATGAAGCAACTTCACCAAGACCGCTTTCTACGGTCTTACCAAAGTCTGCGATCTTCTTGTCTGGCTGAATGCCAAACGGTAGAACTGGCTTGACTGTTGGCTTTGCCACCGGAGTTGGCTTTACGCCAAAAATCTTCGAAGCGTCGCCCGTGGTTGAGCCGGTTACTTTCGAAGTGCCCGCGTTACCTTTTTTCCCAGAAAAAATTGGGTTTGGTTTCGGTGTCGGAATAGCCAAGGTTCATCCTAATCAGTCAATACAACAATTATAGACTAACTAAAATTACTTGCTGTAGTAGTTCTTCAGATAATCCTGTACGTAGGTAAGGTACTTACCGCCACCACCGAGGCTCTTCCAAGCAGATAGGATTTCTGCGTTGGTTGGAGCCTTCGCCTTTACGCCTAGCTGAGCATCAGTCTTGCTAACTCCAGCAAGCTTGCGTCTGGTTGCAAGCGTTACCGCTTGGTCAACTGAGTCTGCAATGTTGTTGAAGGCGTTAGCGTCGCGAAGCTCGGTGCCTACACGCTGCTGGAAGCCGTAAATGTCTTTGCTGTACTTCTTAGTGGTACCGCCAGATCCTGAGGCTGCTGCGCGTGCGCTGGCACCCTGCTGCTGCATCTGGATACCTTGCAATTTTGCCTGCGCCTGAGTGTTGGCAACGTTTTGCGAGCCTTGGTTCTTGAGCAACTGTAGGTTGTAGGTCTCGGCAGCCTTAGCAGCTGCAGCTGCAGTTTCAGCATCGCCCTGACGGTATGCTTCTTGAGCTGCAGCGGTGGCCTGAGCAATCTGCGACTTAAGCTGAGCTTCCTGAGTGCCAAGGTCAGCCATGGTTGCTTCGAAGTTCTTTGAAAGCGTAGCAAGTGCGCCAACCTGTTGCTGGCCATAGCCAGTTTGACGGTTGTTGACATCGATCTGTGCCTGAGCTTGGTTAGCCTGCATGAGGCCCTGCCAGTTAGACATGATGGCGTTTGCGTTGCTGATACCCTGTTCAGCTGCAACGCTGATTGGGTTGACTGCCATTTCTGGTCCTGCACCGCGTTCTGCGCCAGTGGCCTGTGCCTGTGCAACACCTGCAGCGGTTTCTGAGCGCTGCTGAGCGGTACGTGCAGCCAAGTCCATTTGCTGCTTTGCAATAGAGTCGGTGAACTGCTTGTCAATGCGGATGCGGTCTGCATCAGCAACCTTACTTAGAGCGCCAAAGATTGTTTTGACGTCAGCTTGGTTTGTGGCGTAGCGCGACTCGGCAGCCTTTTTCTGGGTGCCGATAAGCTCAGTTAGCGGGTTATAGACAGGAGCTAGGCGCTTGTTGATTTCCTCAAGGCGAGTAGCGTCAGTCTTTGCCTGAGCCACTTTCGCGGCATCTTCCTGCGCAGTGGTGTACTGCTTTAGGGCAGTGCCGGCACCTTGACCGGGAGTGTAAGCCTGACCGTACTTCTGGGAAGCCAAGTATTCGTTGTAGCGTGCACCCGATTTAGGTCCAGTCCAAGTGTCAACCATTATGCTACTCCAAGTCGTGCTAGTTGTGCGGTGATGGCAGCCTGTGCTGCGTCAGTCTTGTACTGCTGACCAACAAGAGTACCAGTCCAATCGGTTCCAGTAGCGCCGTAGTTCTGCAAATACTGTTCATTCATAGCGCTGATCTTGTCAGCGATAGAAGTTTGTGCTGCAACTTGGCGTGCGTTTGCTTGCGCTTCAGCAAGAGTTAGTGCACCTGCTGCACCGCCAGCCATGCCACGTGCAGCATAGTTGCCCGCAAGGCGACGGCGACCTTCGGTTGCGTTTACATCTAGCTGCTTGCGCTCGCCTTTAGCTGCAAGCTCGGCAGCGTTCTTGTCGGCCATTGCAGCGTTGCGGGCATAGTTGAACTTTGCCTGCCCGGCAGCCATTGCTGCTTGGTAGGTTGGGTCGCCTTCAAGAGTCCAAGCTGGAGTTGCAGTGCTACCTGTGGTTAGGTCTACTGGTGGTGCGCTTGGGTCGACTTTGCGGTTAGGCGAAAGAGTGATGTCTCGGCTTGCTCCGGGGTCAACGTAGCTGAAATCTTTGCCCGGAGCATCGCCAGTGCCATAGCCTACTGCACCTGACATGTAGCCGGGGGTTACGTTAGTCGAACCGGGTGCGCCAAACTTAGGAGTGTTGTAAGCCTCAACCTGTGCATCAGTTAGGTACTTGCCAGTATTGTTGCGGATAACAACGTTGTCGTTGAATACGCTGGTGTCTTTAGGAGTTGGTACAGCAACTTTATAACTAGAACCAGTAGCCATTATTTACCGAACCTTAGAGCGTTAGGGTTTGCATAAGCGCCAGCGTTGTTGGCTTTCATCTTTGCAAGAACAGCAGCCTTCTTAGCTGCAATACGGCGGTCACGAGAAGCGTAGCCAGACTTGTCTACCGGTCCACGAGTTGGTGCACCAGACATGTTTGCATACATTTTGTTACCTGCAGCGTATGGGTTGAACTCAAAGTTGCCCAGCAATGCGTTGCGCTCAGCACCGGCCATTAGTTAGCTTCCTTTGAAATCTTCGCCTTAGCACCAATCAGCGGAGTGATGCTAAAGACCTGTACAGGTGATGTGAGCGCCGTACCGTCACAGTCTAAGTATAACTCAAAGTAGATTCGACGGAAGCGTAGAGACTGATTCAACTTAGCCTCCATACGCAAAACAGCACCAGAAGCAAACGCGTCAACAAGGGTGTCAATACCACCTGAAGGTTTGTCTAGGTTATCCCAAGTACCGTAAACAATGTCACCCGGCGCATCATAAGACAACTGATCCCACGTCTTGAAACTTGCTTCATCTGGGTAGTCTTTAGAAATTTGATCCCAGCTGAGCTGCAAAGCCTGCTCAGGCAAAGCAACAGGGTAAACAACAGCCTTGACTGGCTTAGCAGTAGCAATGTCGGCAACCCACATAAACAGGCGCTTCCATTCGGCAGGGGTTTGGAAGTCGTAAATCTTTGTGCGAATAGAGCACTTGATGTTTTCGGTGCCTACTGGGCTGTAAGGTGAGTCTTCAATACGCCACAGCGAGTGCTCAGTTGTACCACCACTGATGCCATAGAAAAGCGATTCTTCTAATTCTTCTGAGCGTCGCGGGACGGTCCAGAAATATGCGACTTTGCTTGTGCTTTCCCACTCGCTCCATGTCTCCGTATCTAGGTTGTATGAGAACATACCGCCGTTGTGGAAAACTATGCAGCGACGTCCAACAACTGATACTGCGTGCTGGAAACGCTTGGGATAGTCGTATGCCTCAAACTTTACTCTAGCTGCGTTGAGTGGGTAATACAACCAGTTTTGGTACTTGTAAAGAATTCCGCCAGATAGAACAAAGTGAGCGTTTTCAAACTTGACAACTGATCTGCGAGATTCTGCACCAATGTCCTGCTGCATAGCCTGCATGGTGCCCTCCTCAGGGACGTCGCCATAGCTATAGCGGTAGGTGCTGCGGTTACGGAAGATAACGATGTCGTTGTAACCTTGTGCGATTGCGGTAATCCATTGTCCGTCACCGCCACCAATCTCAACGTACATGTAGTTGAGCTCAGTGGTTAGCCAGTTCCAAACAGAAGTTGATTCGCCTGAAGGGCCAGCGGTTGAAATGTTTGACCAGTAAATGATGTTGGCGGTTGAGGTGCCTTCTACGCCGTAACCAAAGAAGCGGGTCTGGAATAGTTCGATACCACCAAGTGCAGGCATGGTTGGGGTGTTGGTAAAGGTACCGTTTTCCCAGTAGCCGCCCTGACCTGCGGTGGTTGACGACAACACAATCTTGTTTAGGTACTGGGTGCAGTCTGAAGCTTTGAACGCTGCAATCTCAGTAAACGTTTTAGAGATAACGTTGTAGATCCAAGTTTTTGCGGTGGTTACAACAACAAGGTAACGAGTGCCATCGTTTTTGATGTAAGTACCAATGATGTCAATGGCTTGCCCGGTCACTGGTGTAGTGATGACGGTTGAGCCATTCTTCTCTTGGTAGATTGGCGGGCGCGAAATCAAAGCACCGTTAGTGGTGAACTCCATGTTGATGATGGATGCGAGCTCGTTGTCTGCGATAGCAGATTGGTCCCAGTAGTTGTTTAGACCACCGGTGAACTGTTGTAGAACTACGGAACGTGAACGAACAATCTGCGACATTTAGTACCACAAATCAAGTGGGTCAGCTAGGACTGTTGGGTACTGTGAGTCCTGTGAGAGAGTGTCCTTAGTTGATAGGCGGTCTAGGCCGTCACGGAATTGACGCAACTTCATGTTTGATGCGTCATAGTTTTCGTCCATTTCAAGCGCCTGCGCTGTGACGTACGAAACAAGCTCGTTGAAGTAGCGGTCTGGAACTGAAAGGGCACTACTTAGCGCAGTGAGCGAAACAGGGTTCTTGATGTATTCAAGCTTGATACCGTTTGCGATAGTTGCGTTTGGCACAGGGAAAAGAGTGATGATGCCCGCGCGTTCATACCAAATCTCCGGGCGATCGCTCGTTAGCAATTTGGAAGGATCCTGTGACTGGATGAACTCGCGGGCAGCCTGTGGTGACAGGTTAGTCAGCGGATAACCTGAAATGTATAGCGCCTCGATTGAGAGCACTTTATCGTTAGGGAAGCTGTAATCTGACTGCCCTGCCACCACATCTGTAATTTTTGTTGCACGAAGGATTGGGTTCGAGTTTACGATTTCGCGTTGACCGTCATTAATCCATGAGAGGATCGATGCGTCTGCGAGCTGTGCGCCAGAAGAGTCACCAAAGCCTGTGCGAACACGGCTTGCAACATCTGTGCCTGTGTGAGTGAATTCCTCTGCTGGCATTTCTACTTCCTTAGAGTTTGTCCGTCGTGGGTCCAAGTGTTCTTATTGGACTTGAGAGCGCTTTTCAGAATGTCTTTCTTTTCAGCTCGCCATTCTTCTTCGCGTTTCGCCTCTAACGCTTGATGTGCCATCTCTAGTAATTGTAGCTTATTTACCTTAGAGTCTGGGTCGTGCATGTTAGATTCCATGAGTCTTGCAAGAAGACGGTGGTCAATCTCTGACTCGTGCACGCTAGTAATAAGGTAAGAGTTTCCTAGTGGTGGTTCGTCGATCAATGCGAAAGGCATCTCAGGGTTGAACAGTGGGTGGCCCGGCTCCATACGGATTAGGCGAACTGACGGGAATACATCTTTGATGACTGCTGCAACCCGTCTCTGCTGGTCTGTGTATAGACCATCTAATTGAGCAAAATTAATCATAGTTCTATTGTAATAAAAAACCCCCCTAACCAGCGAGACGGACCGGTTAGGGGGGAGTTTTTTAGCTATTTACTTATGCACCAAGTTCGGTGATGTTTGATAGCTTGGCGTGTGCGTTACGACGGTAGGTACCGATTTCGCTGTACTGGTACAAGCGAGCTTCGTAAGCGTCAGTGTTTGCAACGCGTGACCACATTGAGCCATCGCGGTCCATCCATGACCAGTCCTTCTTGCGGTTGATAACAAGTTCCTTTGAAGACAACGCGTAGATGGTGCCCTTTGGAGCTGCGTAGTCTGAAACGAACTTGATTGGCTTACCAAGAGCTTCGAAGGTGAATGAGCGCTGACCACCAGTTAGGCCTGCACCGTTGGTGAACTGACGCATACCCTGAAGCAAGTTCCAGTAAGCGTTGTATACACCCGGTGAAGCTAGGAATACGTCAACGTCGCCACCCTTCTTGTCAACTGCCTGTACCAATGAGATAAGGTCCATCTCGGTTAGTGAGCCAGTTGCGGTACCCGGGGTACCCAAGGTACGGATGGTTGAGTTCCAAGAAGAAACAGATGCGCCGTCGATGCCGTGTAGTGAGTTACCTGAACCCACGATTGCACCTAGACCGGTTAGTTCCTTGTTGAATGAGTTAGCGCCACCTGATGCGCGGACGATGATGTCGCCTACTGCAGCAGTGGTAGTGGTGTCGAAGGTTACAGCGCCGGTAGTCTCGTTCACTGCTACAACAACAAGAGCTGCCTTCTTAACGGTAGGGGTACCGTCAACTAGGTCAGTTCCGTCGAGTAGGTCAACGACCATGCCCTCTTCGATCCAGTGTGCGTCAACAAATACAACGGTTGCGTTTGCAGTGGTAACAGCGGTCTTTACAGCACCGAGGGTACCTGATGCGTCACCGTAAATCTGACGGTTTAGGTCGCGAGTTAGGTCGCGCTTTAGACCCTTGATTTCAGCGTCAACAACGTTGATGAATGAGTTGTAGTTGTCTGCAGCCTGCTCGAAAAGCTGACCGTCAACCTCGATAGCACCGTATAGGTTCTTGAGGTATAGGTGAGCCTGCTTGTACTTCTGAGCGCCAGCTACTGGTAGAGCCTCGCGTACACCACGTGCACCGATGCCTTGGTTACGACCGATGTGAGTGTCGAATACGACCTCTTTACCGTTCTGGGTGATGTGCTGCGCCGACGACTCGATGAACTCAAGTGCCGGGTTCTTGTCTGCAAGCTGTTCGTGAAGGTCGCCATAAACGAGCTTCAGCGCGTCACTTGCGAAGGTTAGGATTCCCTGACCTGCCATGTGATTCACTCTCCTAAGAGTAAAAGAAAATAACGAAAGTTAGTGTTATCGCTTGCCCTGACCCTCTTAGGGGCTGTACACGGATACTTTTATCTTATAACACAAATGTTTCACGTGAAACACAAAGACGTTTTAAGATTTTCTGCAAATATGTTTTAAGAATTGCAAAGAAAAACCCCACCTTTGCAGATGGGGTCTTCTTGTCAGCTTTCTTAGCTGTTGCGAGCGCGTTCCTCGAACATACGCTGCAACATTGCTTTCTTGCCTGCGTCATCTTTTGGAATGCTTAGATCGTTTGACGGTACACCGGCACCGCCAGCTGAGCCTACAACCATTGGTGCTGGCTCAGAACCTGCTGGGCTGAAAGGCCCAACCATAGCCTGCAACTGTTTTGCAGCATCTGCAACAGTGATCTCGCGTCCAGCGTTTAGAGCTGCATTCATAAGGTCATAGATTGCGACCTCGTGTGCCTCTGAAATGTTGTGAGCCTTTTTGAGGTTCGCCATCTCAGATTCAAGTTCAACAGTGTACTTCTCAGTTTCCTTAGCGAGCTCCTGCTGATAAATGTAGTCATCAGCTTCAGACTGCTTAGCCTTGAGTGCGTCAATCTCCTTCTGCAAAGCTGCAGGGATTTTCTCGCCATCAAAGATGTTTTCGAAGTCTTCACCAGACTGCTCTTCCATCATGTCCTTAGCGACCTGTGCAGCCTCTTCTTTGAGAAGGCCCTGATCGGTTAGGTAGGTTTTGAGCGAAGAATAAACTTCGGTCGGGTCGTTTTCGATTGCACGTGCAAGGTTTAGACCGCCACGAACCAGCTCAGGGGTTACGCCCTCATCAACAAGATCTTTGAACGGAGTGTACTTCTCAAGCTGCTGCTGGAAGTTGCGCTCGTTCTCCTGAAGGTAAGGAGTTACTTTTGCGTGCCAAGCTTCTGGAAGCTCAGCAAGCATCTTGTCCCATGCTGGGTGTGCTTTGGTTTCTTCAACCGGGGTCTCTACTGAAGTTTGCTCCTCAGTAGTCTGTTCAGGTGATACCTGCGTCTCGTCAGACATTGTTTTCCTTACTGTAGTTGTTCAGATGTTTGGCCCATTTGGGGTGGCATCTGTGCAGCCTCAGACGGTAGTGCCTGAGGAGTTCCTTGTGCATTAGGGTCTTGACCCATCTGCGCAGCCATCATCATTTTCTGCTGCAAAGCTGCTTCGTGCATCGAAATGTGCTTCTGGAATTCTGCCTTGATTTCGTCAGGGAGAATGTCGAAGCTTTGCGACTTACGAAAGCGGTTGTGAATTTCAATGTGCACAGCGTGGTTGTCGTAGTCGTGAACCTGTACAACTGCTGGGACTGAAAGCGCAATAGGCTTGCCCTCTGCGTCGACCTGACCCGGAACGGTCTTGTCTGGGTCGCCGTTTGCAGCGCCCTGCTCCCACTCGCTCTGGAACTGTTCGATAACATCTGGAGTCAAACGCTTCATCATTAGGTTCTCGCGTGAAGCGTGGTTCTCGTCGAGCTTCAAAATGTTGTAGAAGTTCTTGAGCATACCCATGTCGAGCATCTTCAAACCCTCTTGCGGGGTGATGAACTGCATCTTCATCCATTCCGTAATCAATGCCTGACGTGCAGACTTTGAAGTTGGAAGAGCTGAGCCAGACTCGATGCGGATGTCGTTACCTGAAGCAATGTCTGCACCTGAAAGAACAGTTGCGTCAAATGCACCATCGGTACCAACGGTCTTGATTAGGCGTGGCTGATCAACGTACTGAATGAATAGGCTGAGCGACTGCTTTGCAACCTTCTCCACGGCAGCTTCAATGCTTGAGAAGATGGTGGTTAGGTAAGCGTCGTCGCGCTCCTGCAGGTAGTTGATTGCGGTCGCAGCGGTTACGCCACCTGATTCACCGCGTGAAACTTGGTGCTGACCTGAAATGTCTTCGAAATCTGCCTGCAACTGCTGCACTTCTTGGAGCACATAGTTTGGTAGAGGCTGGATTGGCACCGGCTGAGGCATTGAGAAGCCCGGACGAACCGGAATCCAAAGACCAGCCTTAGCTGAAATCTTCCTAGGGTCTACAGCGCCCTCGTGGTACATCATCTGAGGCTTAGCCATAAGGTTCTTAGCCTGCACGATCTGTGAACGAGTGCGGTTGAGCTCACGCTGCAAAGGAATCAAGTTCTTGATAACTGAACGGCGGTAGAAATTTCCAGTCGCAATTGCATAGGTGTGTGCGAAAGGGTAGCTCTTGTGTGCGTAAGGGATACCGTTTTCAGCGAACTGTACGATTTCGTTGTCAACGATGGTGATTAGGCCACCCTTTGGCAAGAATGGGCAACCGTTTGGCTTAGCCCACATTTCAATGACGAGCACAGCGTCTGGGCGGGTTGCGCCACCAGACTTTACGTTGACAAGTGCGTTGTCCATGATTTCAGTTGCTGAAACCTTAGTTGGCTTGAAGTCTTTAGGGAGTACGCCACCGAAGGTGCTCTTCACCCATGCTTCGCTCTTGGTGTAAACGTTGAAAATGTATGGCTGGTTTTCAATGTTTTCTTCAGCCAAGTCTGGAACGAATAGGTGGAACGGTGAAACTACTTCGTGTGCGACGTCGCCAACTGATGCAACCTGCTGAATGATTTTCTTTTGCCCAGTGTATGGGTCTTCAACAGCGGTCGGTACAACTTCTTTAGCCGAAGAGTCCCACAGGGTTTTGATGAAGGCGTTTCCGCAAACTGCACGCCAAAACTCTGACTTCTGCAGAATGTCGGTCTGGAAGTTTGCTTTGTCGTACATTGCTTGCCAAACCTGCTCGGCAGCTGATGCAGCCATTAGGTCGTCATCGTCGTTTGATGCTGGCACTACGGTTGCGCTTGGGTGCCCTGAAGATGTTTTAGCAATTTCGGTACGGATGATTGGTTCGATTTTGTTTACAACAAGGCGTGGAACACGAGAAGGGTTAGGTGGGTCCATGAGCTGCTGTGGGCCGCCCTTGATTACCTCAGTCCATTCACGGTATTGTGCACCGTTGTAGAAGGCAAGCTGCAAATACCAGTCTTGTTCTTCTTGCTTGCGAGCAGCTTTAGCCTTCTCGTATTCGCCTTTGACCCATGAGACTAGCTTCTTGGCTTCGTCTTTACGCTTGAACTGGTTGAGGATGCTGTCTTCAGCCATCGCTCCTTCAACCGGGGTACCAGAAATGTACTGCCCAGTCTTGCCGTCAAAGTATTGTTCGTTTGCCATAAGCCTATTCCGAATCAGTTGTAAGTTTCAAAGATCGCAGAAAGTTGCTTTTCGGCTTCTTCCAGCTCTAGTTCTTCACCAGTCTTATACAATCCAGTATAGCCAGTTTCAGCGTTTATCACAGGTTCAACCGTGACGGCTTGCAACTGTTGGAATGCCATAGGGTCTTTACTTGCGAGAAGGTTTGACAGGTGCAGGATTGACTGCTCCCTCATCTTTTCCGTCGCTGCTTGGTTCGTCGACAGGAGCATTATCATCCTGAACATCCGAATCGCTATGAACGTGAGCGCTGTAAGAAACAGCGAAGATAAAATCAGTAACGCTACTACGAATTCCATTAATCAATCCTTCTACTAGGTCGGGTACTTTAGCTAGTTCCATTTCGTGTGCTTCGACGTCAGCTTCTAGTGCAAAGATGCGTTCCTCTAGTGGCGCTTCTTCTGCGTAGCCGATGAACAAAGCGAGCTCGGTTGCACAGTTCTTGCACAACTGAGCTGAACCGCCTGATAGCAGTTCGCGTCCTAGGTCGAATAGCTCCTTGTTGTTTCCGCATGAAACGCAAGACGATGGGAATGGGCCACCGTTTTCGAAGTAATTAAAGTGTCTCAATTTTTATCCTTCTAGTTCTGTTATGGATGACGCACCGCGCCATTCTTGACCCCAAGGGTCTTGTTCATCATACTGCGTAAACTTGGATGTGCCACCAAATTCTGACCTAAAAGCCATGTGGAAACTTTCACTTGCTTGCACTGGCGTTTGTGCGTCAGGGGCAAGGTTAGGCATAAAAGTCATCGCATACTTGAGAGCGTCGTAACAGTGGTTGTCTTTGTCACGGATCTCTTCAAGTTTATTTTTCATCTCAGCGATCTTTGGTGAAGCGTGTTTCTTCCACTTCAACTTAGGTAGTTCTGCGATGAGTTCTGGGCAGTCGTCAGTAATCATCAGCCAAGGCTTACCAGTCTTAGGGTTGATTTTCATGTACTGTTGCAGGCGTTCTAGACCAATACGGCGGTCGTTAGGGATTTGGTCTACCGCAATATAGATGCCGTGTTTTGCGTACTCTTGCTGAATGCTGGTGCCTGTGTGCTCTTTTGTTTGCTTAATCGCAGGGTCGCCAGTGGTGAGATAGAGCTCCGCACCTGATTCGCGAAGAATTTGTTTTGTACGCTTGTTGACCTCAACGGAGTGGTAGTCAACGTTTTCTCGGGCTTTGTAGTATTCGTTGAAGACGACAATAGTTCCATCTTCGTCAACTGCCAACCACAACCAGACTGTGGGGTTGGTAAATCCTGAATCCATTGTTCGAACAATGCGATGCTTTCCTGTGGGTTTGAACTGCCCTCTAGGAATACAGTGTGTTGTAGGTGAGAATTCTGAAAAGACTGAACCGCCAAGATGGACGTATTGTCCGTTGCGTCGGATGAGCTGCTCTTCTGGGCTGAGTGACTCCATGTAGCGTGCAATAGCTTCGCGCGACAACGTTGGGTTGTCGTCCATGCTCGCTTCAACCACGCCAATGTCTTTTGTTCCTTCTTGTGCTGGGATGTATACGTCTTCTAGGATCCACTCCATACCTTGGACTGGGGTTTGTGACATCCACCAATCTCCGTCGGTGTCAATCAAACGTGCTAAACATTCTTGCCAAACAGTTTTTGGGCATTCTTCGTCGAAGTGCACAAAGTGTCGGCTTGAACCTGCGAACTTGTCGAGGTCTTGGTCTTGCGACATGAACTCTACGAAGCTGCCGTTGTTGAGTGTTAGCACGTGGCGTTCGCGAGAGTAACTGTCTTCCCAAGAACCATTGATTAGGTATTTCTTGGGTAGCCATTGTTTCCAAAGGGGCAGAATAATTTTGTCTACACCGTTTAGGAAGTCAACTGCGACCACTCGTCCACGCACTGCTTCGTCTGGCATCTTACGCCACGGGTGTGTCTTTGTGACGTAGTAGATGCCTTCAATGGTAGAACCGAGGGATTTACCTGAACGGTTTCCGCCAATGTAAAGACGCGCTTTGTTTTGCATCTTGTGAAACATCTCTTGTTTCTCGGATGCTTTGTAGTTGTATAGGTTCGGTGCTGCAGCGGATTCTTGGATTGATTCGCCAAGCCCGCGTAACACGTCCGCTAAGTCGAAGTTATCTTTCGCCACGAATTAGCCTTACAAGATCTTGAAGTCTGATGCGTACAAGAGTGTCGTCATCGTGATCCAAATAAGTGCGCAAGAAGACAAGATCTCCCAGCTTCGCATAAGCCCACCACTCACCAGCGCGAGGATAACCAACGCCAGCACGCTGGGTAACAAGGAAACCAAACTTGCCTGAAGCATTGTGCTTTTCCAGTTCGGCTTCTTGGAACCATTTTTCAATTTGCCCATACGATGCCTCCTTGGCAGCTTTGCCACCTTTTACTTCGAATACGATTAGCCCTTTTGTGGGTTCGCGCAACCAAACGTCACCTTCGTCGTTGGTGCCTTTGAGGACGTTGCGGTGAGCTTCAAGCTCGGTGTAGTCCTGTGATAGCAGAAAGTTTCTTACTGCAGTTTCGGCAGCTGTGCCGATTTGCTTTGCTTTACTCATAGTCGTCTCCTCGAAGTATGCGATAGAATTCTAACATGGCTATTATCCCCACGACAGAAGAAGTGAACCGGTTTCACTTAAACTCGGACAAGGACTCTAGCGCAACGGCTTTGCACCACACGCTTGGCACTGGCCCATCGCAAGCTTCACCGGGTAATCACAACCACGATGGCAAGAACTCTAAGCGAATAAAGTTCTCAGACATTGAAGACGGATGGATGAACATTGACGGCGGAGAACCTCACACCGTCTACACACCTATTCCTCACATGGACGGCGGTTCAATTTAATGGCAGTTATTATTCAGATTCGTCGCGGTGTTGCGTCTGCTTGGACTTCAGCTAACCCTGTTCTTGCGCAAGGTGAGATGGGTGTTGAAACTGACACGCTCAAAGTAAAGATTGGTAACGGCACTAGCAACTGGGTTTCTTTGCCTTACTTCACTCAAGGTGTTGCAGGTTTGTCTGCGTACCAGATCGCGGTTGCTAACGGCTTTGTTGGTACTGAGGCTGCTTGGGTTGCGTCACTTGAGGGCGATGTTGGCCCACAGGGTCCGCAAGGTATTCAGGGTCCAACTGGTGCAACTGGTGCTACCGGTGCCACTGGTGCTACTGGTCCGCAGGGCTTGCAAGGTATTCAGGGTGAGATTGGCCCACAGGGTATTCAAGGTATTCAGGGTGTCAAGGGTGACACTGGTGATACTGGTCCGCAGGGTATTCAAGGTATTCAGGGTATCCAAGGTATTCAGGGCGAAACTGGCCCTACTGGCCCACAGGGTATCCAAGGTGTTCAGGGGCCTATTGGTGCTGCAGCAACCATTGAAGGTTCCGTACCTACCGTAGGTGACTTGCCAACAACTGGCGTTACTTCAGGTGACGGTTACATTGTTCAAGCTGACGGCGACCTTTACATTTGGAATGGCAGCACTTGGACTAGCGTCGGTCAGATTGTTGGACCAGAAGGTCCGCAAGGTTTGACTGGTGCTACTGGTGCTACTGGCCCTACTGGACCTCAAGGCCCACAAGGTATTCAGGGCGACACTGGTCTGACTGGTCCCACTGGCGCTACTGGCCCTCAAGGCCCGCAGGGTATTCAGGGTATTCAGGGCGATGTCGGCCCTACTGGCCCACAAGGACCCCAAGGCTTACAGGGCGACACCGGCTTGACTGGTGCCACTGGTGCTACTGGCCCACAAGGCCCGCAAGGTATTCAGGGCAACACTGGACCTGCCGGTCCAACTGGCCCTACTGGTGCTACTGGTGCAACAGGTGCTACTGGTCCGGGCGTAGCAGCGGGCGGCACTGCTGGGCAGATCCTTGCCAAGGTTGATGGCGCAGACTACAACACAACTTGGATTGACAACTACACCGGGCAGGTCAAGCATCTTGTAAAGAATAACTCTGGGGCTACCATGCCTAAGGGTTCGGTTGTTTACATTTCGTCTTCTGACGGAACAAACATGAACGTTTCGCTTTCGGACGCAGACACTGAGCCTACATCTTCGAAGACTATAGGTATTCTTGAGTCTGAGTTGGTTACTGGCGGCATCGGCTATGTAATCACTGAAGGTCTACTTGCAGGTTTGAACACTAGCACCGCTACTGCTGGTCAGTCGATTTGGCTATCTTCAACTGCTGGTCAGTTTGTGTATGGCGCACCACCTGCAAAACCTGCACACTCGGTTTACCTAGGTGTTGTCACCCGCGTGCAAAGCATCAACGGTGAAATCTTCGTCAAGGTTCAAAACGGTTACGAACTTGAAGAGCTCCACAACGTTTTGATTGATGGGTCACTTGCCAACAAACAAGTTCTACAGTACGACTCTGCGACTTCTTTGTGGAAAAACGCAACTATCTCTGCAGGTGTTAGCGTTTCGGAAACTCCGCCGTCTTCGCCAAGCAACGGCGACCAGTGGTTCAACTCTGCAACTGGTAGGTCTTATGTTTACTTTGACTCGTTCTGGATTGAAACTGGCGTTGCAGGTGGAGCAGCAGTTACAGATCCTTTGCACCCTATGTTGTTGGCTTTCAGTTAGGATTAGATTATGGCATTCGAATACAAAATCTTAGGACAGTCTGCGCCTGCTGCGACGACTGCAACTAACGTTTACACTGTGCCTGCTGCACGTAGCGCAGTTATCAGCACCATCGTTGTATGCAACCGTGTTGCTACTGCTGCGACTTATCGTATTGCTTTGCGACCTGCAGGTGCCACTTTGGCTAACTTGCACTATATCGCTTATGACGTGACTGTTGGTGCAGGTGACTCGACCACTATCTCTTTGGGCTTGACGCTTGCAACTACTGATGTGATTACTATTTACGCTTCGACTGCTAACTTGTCGTTTACGGTTACTGGTTCAGAAATCAGTGCATAATGGCGGTAGGGTCACTCAAACGCTCTAGCATCGCAGCGTACACAAAGTATGACAGCATGTTGGCTGGCAATGCTTTCACGCCTACAACGTTTGATTATGAGCATTTGGGTACGACCGTGTTGTCATCTTCACAAGCGTCAGTGACGTTCACTTTGCCAAGCAATGCCGCTACTGAGTATAAGCATTTGCAGCTGCGAATTGCCGCTGTGCCAACGGCAGACACACTAATGCAAATTAGGTTCAACGGAGACACAGCTGCGAACTATTCGTACCACGGCCTGCAGGGGTACGGTACAGGGATTGATAGCTTTAGCGGAGTATCTCAGACTGCAGGCTGGTTGGGCTATAGCCCAGTTGGAAGCACTTTTCCTTCTGTAGCCATACTGGATTTGCTCGATCCGTTTAACGATACAAAATACAAAACGACTAGATCTTTGTATGGCTCAACACAGTCTGGCGGAAATCGTATTATGCTCATGTCTTCGTCTTGGCGCAGTACAGCAACAGTCACTAGCGTAACTATATTGACAAATACGGGCAACTACCTGACCGGCTCGCGCTTTTCGATCTATGGTGTGAAAGGATAGCCATGCCTAACGCACTAGTACCTTTAGCCTCTTTCACCCTTACGTCTGCACAAGCGACAGTGGTCTTTGCTGGCATCCCGAGCAATGGGTTTAGGGACTTGCGCTTGGTCGTTAGTGCTGCAACGGCAACTGAAGGTAACTTTTTTGTTCGCGTCAATAGCGACTCTGGGAACAACTATGCCTACGTCAACATGCGAGGCTCGGGCGGTGGAGCCCAGTCATCCTCTGCCGGCTCAGCAAGCGGTTTTATCACAAACTTTACAACGGGCCAGACCGCTGGAGAAGTGGGAACAAATGTTTATGATTTTTTTGACTATGCACAAACCGACAAACAGAAATCGGTCCTAGTTAGAAATAACCACACGGGCGAAGTTGGTGCGCTTGCTGGCAGATGGGCTAATACCTCAGCGATTATTTCAGTCACCATTTACGGCAACACCCCCTCCGGCAACTTCTCTGCTGGCAGCACATTTAATTTGTTTGGAGTTATCGGATGACGCAAA
>CALFOB010000147.1 GCA_937919125.1 uncultured Micrococcales bacterium
CCTCTGGCTGTGAAGTTGAACGATCTAGTTGAGAACCTAAATGAAGTCGCTGTCGAACTAGCCGGCTATCTTGCATCTCTAGAATCCGAGAGTCCTATGACCATGGATGAGATTCAAAGTAGAAGAAGTGAGATTACATCTGCACTTCGTAGATTTGGTCCAACAATTGAAGACCTGCACGAGTTTGAAAAGAATGCTAACCAGAAGGTATTGGATCTAGACACTTCAACTGAACGTGTGGAAGAGCTAACGGCAAGAGTAGGGGAGCTAGAGGCCACTGCAAGAAAGTTAGCAGAAGAGATTTCTAGAAACCGAAAGATAGCAGCAGAGCAACTAGGGCAGAGAGTTACCAGCGAATTAGTGGCTCTAGCTATGTCCGGATCTAAGTTGCATGTTGAGATCGAAGTTACAGACACGATGTCACCAAGCGGTCTAGACAACGTTAGCTTTTTGCTTGAGTCTTATGCAGGTGCTGAGCCAAGACCTATTGGTAAAGGTGCATCAGGTGGCGAGCTAAGTCGAATCATGCTTGCTCTTGAGGTAATCCTCGCTGAATCCGATAGTGCCCCAACCTTCATCTTTGATGAAGTGGATGCTGGAGTTGGCGGAGCCGCAGCTATTGAGGTAGGCCGTCGTCTAGCAAAGCTAGCCAAGAACGCACAGGTGATTGTGGTGACTCACCTAGCCCAGGTAGCAGCCTTTGCAGACCAACACCTTGCTATCATCAAGACTTCTGATGCGATGTTTACTGCCAGCGATGTCAAGGTATTGGATCAGGCTGCCAAGGCAGAGGAGCTGGCAAGAATGCTCTCGGGTCTTTCTGATTCGGAGACAGCACAATCTGCAGCCCTCGAACTTCTGGAACTTGCCAAGATTTCATAATCTGCATTAACTTTGCAAGTCATTCGGCATGTCTTCGAACTCAAAGTTGGAGGCTGGGCAGGGTGACTGCTAAGGTTAAATTCCATGGCTGATGCGATGGATTCTGGTAAATCAAGACACATATTTGTG
>CALFOB010000148.1 GCA_937919125.1 uncultured Micrococcales bacterium
GTGGTTTCTGCTACTTCTCTAGCTTTTTCAGCACCAGAGGCGAGCAGGCGATCTAGCTCTGCGGTATCGCTCATTAGATCATTTGCTCTATCTCTGATCGGAGCAAGAGCGCTAATAACCACGTCTGCTACTTCACCCTTTAGTACGCCATAGCCAGCACCTTGGAATCTGTCTTCTAGAGAAGCTAGGGACTCACCACTAATAGAGGAGTGAATAGAAAGAAGGTTAGTTACTCCTGGCTTGTTTTCCCAGTCAACTCGGATTGATGAGTCTGTGTCAGTAACAGCACTCTTAATCTTTTTCATGATGGTTGAATCGTCGTCCATCAGATTCACAAGACCTTTAGGGTCAGCTGCTGATTTAGACATCTTTGCAGTTGGGTTCTGCAGGTCATAAATCTTGGCTGTTTCTTTCAAGATGTGGGCTTCAGGAATTGTGAAGGTCTGACCATATCTTGAGTTGAATCGTTCTGCTAAATCTCTAGTTAGTTCAAGATGTTGTCTCTGGTCTTCACCAACTGGAACTGCCTTTGGCTGGTATAGCAGGATGTCTGCTGCTTGAAGAATTGGGTATGTAAATAGACCAACTGAAGCAGAATCGCTGCCAGCTTTTTGAGATTTGTCTTTGAACTGGGTCATTCGACTTGCTTCACCGAAACCAGTGATGCAGTTTAGAACCCAAGCCAGTTCAGCGTGAGCTGGCACATGGCTCTGAACAAATAGAGCGGAGTCTTGAGGGTTAATTCCTGCTGCAATGTACTGAGCAGCAGTTCTACGGGTGTTAGTTCTGAGCTCGTTTGGATCTTGAGGAACTGTGATGGCGTGAAGATCAACGATCACATAGAAAGCGTTGAAGTCTCTCTGCATGTTTACCCAGTTGACCAATGCTCCCAGGTAGTTACCTAGGTGCAGTGATGAAGCACTCGGCTGCATGCCGCTTAGAAGATTTGCTTTGCCAGTCATGTTAGATAGCGTACTCAACAACAACGGGGGAATGGTCCGTGAAACGGGTATCGTAGCTGGCTGCTCTATGAACCTTGTAGCCAGAAGCAACCTTGGCAAGCTTCGGAGTAGCTATTTGGTAGTCAATTCTCCAACCGGTATCGGTATCAAAAGCCTGACCTCTATAGCTCCACCAGGTGTATGGTCCTGGCTGTTCTGGGTGGGCAGCTCTACCAAGATCTATCCAGCCTTGCTTATGCATCCAGGTATCAAAGTAGGCGCGTTCTTCAGGAAGGAATCCAGCGTTCTTGAGGTTACCCTTCCAGTTCTTGATGTCTAGTTCGGTGTGACCAACGTTTAGGTCCCCAACCACAACAACAAGACCATCTTCTTTTCTCAGCTCAGCCATTCTCTTGGTCATGGCATCTAGGAACTTGTATTTCTCAACTTGCTTAGGAGTATCGACTTCACCTG
>CALFOB010000149.1 GCA_937919125.1 uncultured Micrococcales bacterium
TACGAGATACAAGCTAGTGACTGGAGTTCAGACGTGTGCTCTTCCGATCTGAACAAGGTAACTTCACCACCGTGGTTGTTTGCAGCGTGCTTCACAATTGACAGGCCAAGACCGGTTCCGCCAGTGTCTCTAGATCTTGATGGGTCAACACGATAGAAGCGTTCAAAGATGCGCTCCTGGTGCTCAACTGGAATACCAATACCTTTATCAATAACCGCTACCTCAGCAAAGTCATCGACAACAGATAAACCGATGCCTACGTTGCTGTTTGCTTCGCTATAAAGAACAGCATTCTCAATCAAGTTCTTGAGAGCCATTGAGATTAGTTCTGAGTCTCCATCGACCATGATGCCGCTTGGAGTATCAGCTGATATTCGAACACCTCTGGAATCAGCTAGGAACTGATTCAGTTCAACTGCTTCATCGATTACGTGACCTAGATCAAAGACCGCAATTTCACCCTTGAGATCTCCTGCTTGGATTCTAGAGAGTTGAATAATCTTGGTCACCAATGCACCCAGTCTCTTGGATTCGCGCTGTAGGTTAGCTGCAAACTTCTTCACCTGCTCTGGATCATCTAGGGCAACCTGGAGTGCTTCTGACAGCAGAGAGATAGCGCTGATAGGTGTCTTTAGTTCATGAGAGATGTTTTCAACGAAGTCTCTTCTTGTTTCATCAAGTCTTTTGGCTTCGGTTCGATCTTCAACAAGAAGAATTACAAGTTCTTCAGAGAGAAGGGTTGCTCTTGCTGAAATGTAGAGTTTCGGAGAACGGTTGTTCTTAACGAAGTAAAGCTCTGTTGAAACGCTCTGTCTTGTGACCCTTGCCTGAGTCATAAGTTCTTGTAATTCAGAGCTGATTACCTTGTCGTATTCGACTAGACCTAGTTCTTTAGCTTTAGAGCTTTGGTCGATGACCTGATTTGAAAGATCTGCAACAACACCGGCAGTGTCAAGAACCTCAAGAAAAGCGACGGCGTCTGAGGCCACCTTCTTTACTTTGTGAGAGCCAACCATAATCGTTTGCATCCTGACTTCGAAATGTTTGTTTACCTTCTTAACACTAAGCGATAGGTATCCGCCGTAAACTAAGGAACATAGGCATACTGCTAAATGTTTAGGGTTGTTTACCGAATTGTTGGTATCTGTTAACCCTTTGGTGGGATGGTCTAAAGGTAAGAGAAAGAAGAGATTCATGCGCGATTTATTCCAAAAGGACCTATCCGAAGTCCAGGAACGTCTAGTTGACCTATCAAGCTCAGTGACCGAGATCATGGCCAAGGCCTCCTCCGCATTCCTGAACTCTGACGTCAAGAAGGCCGATGAAGCCATTGCTCTTTGTGAAATCAATGAAGAACGTGCCCTAGTCATTGATGAAATGGCAATCCGTATTCTTACAACCCAAGCTCCTGTGGCAAGAGACCTTAGAGTCCTTGTAGCAGCTCTTCGAATCAGTGCATCACTTGAGCGCATGGGTGCTCTAGCTGGACACATTGCAACTATCGCAAGATTTAGATTTCCAGAGTCAGCAGTGCCTAAGTCACTACTGAAGACATTCACTGAAATGGGTGAACTAGATGTTGCTCTAGGAAAGAAGCTAACAAAGCTTCTAAAGAACACAGATCTTGACCTAGCTAGAAGCATCCAGGCTGAAGATGCAAGAGTTGATGAACTCCACCGCTCAGTATTTGATTTAGTTCTTTCACCTAAGTGGAAAGAGAATGCTGTTCACACCGTGGACGTAACACTCGCTAGCCGTTACCACGAAAGATTTGCAGATCACGTAGTTGATATCTCAGCAAAGGTTGCTTATCTAACCACAGGTGAGTGGTCTGAAGTAGAAGGCTAAGCCTTACTTCTTACCTTGATTAGCAACAGCGGCAGCACCTGCTGCAGCTGCTTCAGGATCTAGATACTCTCCACCTCTTACTAGTGGCTTGAAGTTTTCATCTAGACGATAAACCAACGGAATGCCTGTTGGAATGTTTAGTTCAGCAATGTCTTCATCGCTAACGCCATCCAAGTGCTTCACAAGAGCTCTAAGTGAATTACCGTGAGCAGTTACCAAAACAGTCTTACCTGCACTTAGGTCCTTGCTGATTTCGTTTTCCCATAGCGGCATCATTCGAATTAGAACATCCTTGAGACATTCAGTCTTAGGAATGTTTGCACCCAGTTCTGCATATCTCTCATCTTTAGCCTGAGAGAATTCGCTGTCATCAGAAATCGGTGGAGGTGGAACATCAAAAGATCTTCTCCAGATTTGGAATTGCTCAGGACCATATTGAGCAAGAGTCTCTGCCTTGTCTTTACCCTGAAGATCTCCGTAGTGTCTTTCGTTTAGTCTCCAGTCACGCTTGACATCAATCCAAGATCTTTCAGCCTCTGCCAGAGCGATGTTGGCTGTGTGGATGGCACGCTTTAGACGGCTTGTATAAAGAAGGTCAGGCTTTAACCCTGACTCAGCAAGCAACTGGCCTGCACGCTTGGCTTCAGTGCGACCTTGGTCGCTTAGATCAACATCCACCCAGCCAGTGAAGCGGTTCTCCTGGTTCCAAGTGGAATTGCCATGTCTTAACAAGATAAGTGTGTATTCAGCCATGGCTCAAGTTTATCTAGTTAGCCTAGAAGCTATGGCTATAAAGAAACCGGTTGGTCTAATTACTAGAGGAACCACCAATCCCAACAGACTCAGAAGAGTCGATAGATACATAGCCAATCTCCCCCAACTAAAGCAAGCTCAACCTATTGTTGTTGACCTAGGCTTTGGAGCTACCCCAACCACATCTATAGAGATGCTTCAACGTCTAGCTCAAACAAACCCAGAGGTAATGGTTGTTGGCATCGAGATAGACAGGGAAAGAGTTGAACGAGGACTCCCCTTTCAAACCAAGAACTTGCTGTTTGGCTTAGGCGGTTTTGAAGTTCCCCTACCTAAACCACTAACTGGCAAACAAGTAGATGTCATTAGAGCGATGAATGTTCTAAGGCAATATGACGAGTCTGAGGTCTTAGCTTCTTGGGAACTTATGCAATCAAGACTTAAGGACACTGGAGTAATTGTTGAAGGAACAAGCGATGAGCTTGGTCGTATTGCCAGTTGGGTGACCTTGTCCAAAACAGCTCCTCTGAGTTTCACAATTGCTCTGAAACTCAATGAAGTAGAGAGACCCTCTAAGGTTGCTGAACGTTTGCCTAAGATTCTGATTCATCGAAACGTTGAAGGTGAAGCTATTCACACTCTCCTGAAAGAGCTGGATGAAGCATGGTTTAGAAACTCTTCTTTATCAACATTCTCAGCATCTCAACGTTGGATAGCTACCTGTAGAGATCTCAAGAACTCAGGCTGGCCAATTACTAACAACCAAAAGCGTTGGGCTTTAGGGGAATTGACTTTAGATTATGAAGCAGTTGCTCCGCTAAACCTCAGGTAACTCTGCTCTAGCAGCATCCTCGGTCATACCTGTTGCACACAACAAATCAACTAGTAATGGGCGCAGCAATAGCAAAACACTTGCTTCACGAAGCTGATCCGCTATTCCAAACTTCTTTGGATCTAGCTGCTTGATGATCTCAAGTAGCTGAACTCTTGCTAGCTCTAGTTCTTCACGCTCTGTTAGGCCTTCTTGGATGTTGGTAACTGCTTCAGCAATCTGCTCACAAAGATCTGCCAAGTAAGGTCTTGCAATATCGTCCTTCAGCAGGAAGTTCACACGTCTAACAATGACTCTTAGGTTCCTGGTAGCCAAGTCCATAGCTCTCATCAGGTTTCGTTGCTGTCTGAGTTCTGACTTGTGTTTCATTAGGAAAGGACTAATTCGGCTAATCGAAAGAGCGCTGTCTAAAGACATTCTCCAGTTATCAATTAGTGGCTGCGATGCTCTTGCATTCTTCAATGCTTGATTAGAAAGACTTTTGTTGGCATCTCTAAGAGCAAGTCTCAGCGACTGCATAGTTTCAATAAAGAAGTCGAATAACTTGTTGGCATCTGATCGTGCAATACCTCTTGGGTCTCTTGGAATTAATGCTGTCACAATAAGCGCCATCAGACCACCGATGAGTCCATCAAAAGTTCTTATGAAAACTCCACCATCAGGAGCTGGAAGTATTTGAACAAGCATTGACTGAATTGCTGCTGTCACAGCAAATGCTGAACTAGCCGAGATAAACCTGGCTGAGATTAGTACGACTATTAGAACCAAGGCAATCTGGAGAACCCCGGCACCTAAGTAGATCAAAGCAATTTCGCTGATTGCAATACCAACAACCATTCCGATAGCTGTCTGAAGAATTCTTCTTGGTCTTGCATCCCTTGAGAATCCAAGGGAAGTAATACAAACGGTAATTGCAAGAAGAGGTGCTGTGTGGCCTAGACCATAAAGAGCAACTGAGTAAGCAAGGAGAGCTCCAATGGTAATTTGAATAGCTGGAGCAAGAGAGTCAACAACTCTGCTTAGAGATTCCTTTGGACTCCATCTCATTTTTTACCCCTAAGCCCACTCACATCAACTACAGATCCTGCATCAACCGGAACAATAACTTCCTGGGTTGCACTTAGCGATTCTCCAGTTGCAGCATTTACAACCTTCAGCTCAATATCTACAGGAGTATTTCTCTTTACTAACCCAAGAGCAATAGGCCCCATTTCATGATGTTGACCGACAGATGTGACCTTGCCGATGGCAATATCATCTGAACCAAAGATTTCATCCCCTAGATCAGGAAGAGCATGAGCAGAACCATCTAGGTGCAGGAAAACCAGTCTTCTAGGTGGGTGTCCTAGGTTATGAACTTTAGCCACAGCCTCTTGCCCTCTGTAACAGCCCTTGTTCATGTGAACCGCGCTGGCTAGCCAATCAAATTCATGAGGAAGAGCTTTCTCATCTATTTCATTAGGACCGGTTGGTCTCATAGCCGCTACCCGCAAAGCATCTAGAGCCATAGTTCCGCAGTGTTTGAATTCTTTCCAAACAGAAGAAACCAAGGCTTCTGGAACTAAAGATTCTCTGTAGTTCCAAGGTTCGCTTGGCCCTTCGCCATATCTCCATCCACCAACAGTTACTTCAGGCCATGGATCTTGCCAAGACATAACTGAACCAGGAACATCTTTAGACCAAGTTGCAATAACTGCGTAATCTGCTGAAACATCTTCGACCGTTACTTGGGCTCTAAAAATCATGCGCTGTAATTGTGAAACAAGACTGGAGATTTCAGTTGAATACGTAATCAACCAAGACTTCTCACC
>CALFOB010000150.1 GCA_937919125.1 uncultured Micrococcales bacterium
TCAGTTGATTATCTCTAGAAGCTGTCGAAAACTCCCAGAAAGCCCTCTCCCAGCCTTCAATCTCTAGAGGTGCCAGATAGCCCGCTCTAACCTCTTCGGTCAGCTGTGCCTGGTCGTAGTAACTTCTCTTGAGCAAATCTTGACCGCTAGATGCCACTTCTCTAACTAGGAATGGACCAAGGCGATCAATCTGCGGAATCACCTTTAGTGTTGCCAGCCATGAAGGGCTACTTCCCGTTGAATAAACTGCTGGGTCAACCAAGATAAGTCTTTGAACTTTATCTGGGTTTAGACGTGCATATTCTGCTGCTAGTTGCCCGCCTGCTGAATGCCCCACCAGAATGATTTCCTGACCTGTCCCAAACTTAGAAATCAAACCATCCAGAAGTTCGAAGTTTCCTGCAAAGCCATAAGGGTTTGTTCCAGTCCAACTAGTTGGTCGATCTGTGAAACCAAATGCAGGACGATCATAGGCAAGTACTTCACCCTGCTTACTCAAAGAATCCATCGCGTAACGCCAAGAGAATGTGCTTGCTCCGAAACCATGCATGAGGATGAATAACGGCACATTGCCAACTCTGTTTCCTGAATAAGCTTCAGTTTCAATATGCACATTGATGTCGTTGATTAGAGCAAACTCAGCATTAGCCCCAGCTGCCTGAACATTAGTTTTAGTTCCACTGGAATCGAATGGAATAACCATTGGAACGATGAGGAAAGCCGCTAACCCTAAGAGCAATGCTCGGGTCATAAATCGTCTGAAAGCTCGCATAGCCCTAAGTTTAGGTCAGTAGCGTCGAATACCCTGAAGAACTACTTCTTCGGGTTGTCAGCCTTTTTAGCTGCTGTTGACTTCTTAGTCGCATAGGCAAATATTGCAAGGCCTGTAACCAGTGCTCCTGCTCCAAGACCATAGGAAACCACATCGGCTGCTCTATCTACGTCGACAAATACACCGACGAAGATAACGGCAATAATTGCCACCACAACGCCAATAAGTTTGGACTTTAGATCATCAAGGTCATGCACCTGCAACCAGGCTGGAACTTCAAGATCTGTATCTACAAAGAGTTCATAAAGACCATAACCAATAACAAGTAGAACTGTTCCTAGCAGGATTGCATCAACTGCAGTTAGAACTTCAACGATGGTTACTTTGAGATATGACTTACCAGTAACGCTGTCAATCACAGCCTTAACCATGGCTATAGACCCTTGAGCCATCAGCAGAAGTGCTCCAATGATGGAGGCGACAGCTGGAACGAAAACAACATATCTGGTTAGACCAAGAATCTTTCTCATGATGGTTAGTCTATGGGC
>CALFOB010000151.1 GCA_937919125.1 uncultured Micrococcales bacterium
GGTTCTGCTATCTTCTGGCAGAACTGGCTAGACCAGTTCTTCCCGCAACGCACTGCTTCTCTGACTGCATTCCTACAAACCCTTAACCCTGAAGCTCCTGAAATAAGTGTGAGCGGTGGAAATACTGTTGGAACTACCCTCACTGCTGCAGTAGTGAATTGGGATTACACAACAACTCTTAACTATCAATGGCTAAGAAACTCAGTTGCTATTCCTAACGCAACCGGAACTACCTACACAACAACCACTTCTGATGCCGGAACACTTATCTCTTTGAAGGTCCTTGCTACTAAAACTTCAAAGCCATCGGCAACAATCTCTTCAGTTCCTATTCTTGTAATTAAGCCAGCTCTTCCAGCTGCATCTCTGACAGGTGAGGCAAGAGTAGGTGTTGAACTTGTTGGTGGTCCCCTAGCAGCACCAACAGCAACTGTTAGCTATAAATGGCTTGCTGATGGCAAGGTAATTCCAGGAGCTATAAGTTCTAACTACACACCAACTGCTAACGAGTTCAATAAATCAATAACTCTTCAAACAACAGTTACCCAGGAAGGGTACCCTGTTGCTGTGACAACAAGTCCTGCCAAGATTGTTCTTGGCGGTATCCTCGACAAACCTTCAATCACAGTAAGTGGCACTGCAAAGACTGGTAGTCGTCTTAGTGTGAAGACCACAGTGCCAGCCTCAACTACAGCTGTCTACCAATGGCTGCGTAATGGCAAGGTAATTTCAGGGGCTACTAAATCTGTCTACACTCTGCAGTCAGCAGATTACAAAACTTCTGTCTCAGCAAAGGTTTATTTCACACGTCCTGGATACACCACCACATCCACCACCTCAGCTGCTCTGAAGGTTGGAATTAGTGAATTCACCAAGACACCTGATCCAAAGATTGCTGGAACACCGAAAGTGAATAACACTTTGACCGCTGTAGTTGGAAGCTGGGATAGCGGAGTGAAGATTTCATATCAGTGGATTCGTGACGGAGCAAGAATTTCTAAGGCAACAGGCAAGACTTATCGACTAACTGCCGCTGATCGGAAATCAGAAATACTTCTTAGCATTCAGGTGACTAAGGTGGGTTTCGAAACTGTGGTTGTTGACTCAGCGCCAGTTATCGTCAAATAGTTTCTAGAAAACCTGTCCGAAGAATGTTGACAGGGCAATAAAGATTGGGATTCCCAATAGCAGGTTGAATGGGAAAGTTACACCAATGCTTGCCGTTAGCGGCAGAGCACCATTGGCTTTCGGAAGTGCAATTTGAACTGTAGCTGGAGCAGCAATGTATGAAGCGCTTCCCGCTAGAACAGCAAGTATTGTGCTTCCGCCGACTGATAGCCCACAAAGTGTTCCAAGAAGAGCACCTAATGAACCGGCAAAGATTGGGAATGCTATTGCGAATGCAAACACTGGAAGACCCACATGCTTGATCTCCTC
>CALFOB010000152.1 GCA_937919125.1 uncultured Micrococcales bacterium
TTTCGGCTATAACTTCATGAACGATAGTTTTTGGAGAGTGTTTAGCCAAAGCCTCAAGAACTGGCTCTCGGTCAAGACCAATCACGATTGCAGCCTTCAACTTGTTCGAGTATCTAGAGACCAAGTCCGATATGTCCACACCCTTTAGCAATCCACCAACGACCCAAACAACTGAATCAAAAGAAGATAGTGCTGCTGCAGCTGCGTGAGGGTTTGTAGCTTTTGAATCATCTACCCACTCGATGCCATCTTTTCTCAAAACAAGTTCAATGCGGTGATGGTCAAGTTCGAATTCCTGAAGAGCTTTGGCAATCTCTTGTGGTTGCACTCCAGCAGCTCTAGCAAGTGAAGCCGCTGCAGCGATGTTTGCCATTAGGTGAGGACTAACGATGATTGAGTCATTCAAATCTGGAAGTGAAGCTAGTTCTAATGCTTCTGAAGCGTCGTCTACGAATGCCCTATCAACCAAGATATCTTCAACCCAACCAACTTCATTAGGTGCTGGTGTGTTCACAGTGAAACCAACGGCTTGTGCGGTGTCGGTGTTAGTTGATTTAGCCAACAGATCAGAAGTCTGTTTGTCCCCAACGTTATAGACGCAGCAAACTTTGGTGTTGTTATAGATCTTGGCTTTGGTGTTGCCATACTCCTGCATCGAACCGTGCCAATCAAGGTGGTCTTCTGCAAGGTTTAGTACAACGCTGGCTAAAGGTTCTATTTTGTTCACATAGTGCAATTGGAAGCTGCTTAGTTCAACAACTAGAACTTCGAACTCTGCTGGGTCTCTAACAGCATCAAGTATTGGCTTACCGATGTTTCCGCAGGCAACGGCTCTAATTCCTGCCGAAAGTAACATCTGTTCGACTAACTGAGTGACAGTGGTCTTGCCATTAGTTCCGGTGATACAGATCCATTGAGATGCTTTTCCGGACTTGTCTCTCACCCGCCAAGCCAAATCAATGTCTGTCCAGATATCTACACCAGCAGACTTGGCTTCAACTAGAAGCGCGTTATCTGGTCTGATTCCAGGAGAAGTTATTACTACCTGAGCCCCAAAATCTTTGAATGCCATTATTGCAGTTTCAGAAGTTTTACCAATTACAGCTTCAATTCCTAGAACATCAAGGACATCAAGTGACTTCTCATCCGCGCTGTCTGCAATTACTTGGACCTTAGCCCCAAGCTCATTCAATGTGTCGGCAACTGAAAATCCGCTAACACCAAGTCCAAAAACTATAGCCTTGAGTTCACTCCAATCAGAGTGCCAACTATTTAGGTGATCTAGATTGCTCATGCAACCGAGCCATAAATCCACTCGACGTAGAACAAACCAATTCCAGCCATAACCAATAACCCACAGATGATCCAGAATCTAACCACCACTGTGACTTCGTTCCAACCTTTTTCTTCAAAGTGGTGGTGAAGCGGGCTGTTCAAGAAGATACGCCTAGGTGTTCCAGTGAAAGTTCTAGACAACTTGAAAACACCTCTCTGCAAAATAACTGAACCTGCGGAGATTGCGAAGAGCCCACCCACTAAAACAAGGAGTACTTCTGTTCTAGAAAGAATTGCAAGTGCAGCTAGAGCTCCGCCTAAACCTAAAGATCCGCTGTCCCCCATGAAAATCTGAGCAGGGTTGGTGTTGAACCATAGGAACCCAATAAGAGCGCCAACGATAGCTGCTGCAATGACAGCAAGATCTAATGGATCTCTAGTGTTGTAGCAGTTAGGTGCGATGTTAGAAATATCACAAGCCTGGTTGAACTTCCAGAAACCGATAACGGCAAAAGCACCGATAGACATGATTAGTGAACCGGTAGCTAGTCCATCTGCTCCATCGGTTAGGTTCACACCATTAGATGCGCTGACTACAAGGAGATAAATCCAGAATAGGAATGCTGCTGCACCTATCCAAATTGCAATCTCACCCCAAGACTCAGGAGCAATTTTGGTTAGATCAAAACCGGTATCTCTGAAGACTGAAATTTGAGTTGATGCAGGTGTTAATCCAAAAATGTCTTTGTTCTGAAGCGATGCCCAAGCGAAGATTGTTGCCACAAGAATCTGTCCAGCAATCTTGTAGACACCTTTTAGTCCAGCTGTATTTTGCCCACGAACTTTTAGGTAGTCGTCTAAGAAACCAACTAGACCCAAACCAACCATCATGAACATAACTAAAAGAGCTGAATAGGTTGGTGCTTCACCGTTGACCATCTTGGCAACAAAGTAGGAAGCTACAGCGCTAAGGATGATTCCGATGCCGCCCATGCTTGGTGTTCCACGCTTTGTTAGGTGAGCTGAAGGACCATCAACACGAACAATCTGCCCCCAACCGATTTTCTTGAACAACCAGATTAGAACTGGAGTCAGGACAAGAGAGAGCACAAGCCCCAGAAGCCCTGCAAGTAGTAGTGCTCTCATTAGTTCTCCTTCAAGAGGTCATCGCCAAGAAATCTTAGATTCGCTGACTTTGAAGATTTCACCAGGACGATTTCGTCTCCTGTAAGCATTTCACGCAGATAGCCAAGAGCGTTGGAGATTTCATCGAAATACTGAGATTCCCCATCCCACGAGCCCTCTTGAGAAGCACCCATGTGGATTAACTTGGCACCTTTGCCAACAACAACTACCTGGCCTAGGTTCAATCGAACAGCAATACGACCAATGGCGTCGTGCTCATGAACTGAGAACTCCCCTAGCTCTGCCATCTCTCCCATAACTGCAACGGTCTTCTTACCTGAGATACGACCCAACTGAGCCAGAGTCTGTAGAGCAGCCTTCATCGAGTCGGGGCTTGCGTTGTAAGCATCGTTAATAACAGTCAGGCCTGATGGAGCTACATTCAACTCCATACGCCACTTCTCAGCCAGCTTCATGCCTTCCAAAGCTTCAATAGCTTTAGTGCGATCAACGCCAAGAACTTCAGCTGTTGTTAGAGCAGCTAAAGCGTTATAGACATGGTGCTCACCAAGAATCTGAAGATTTACTTTGGAAGAATGTCCATCAGGAGTTGAATACTCAAAACTTGTTCCAGCCAAGCTAAGTGAAACATCAGATGCTTTGTAGTCGCTGTTGCTGCCAAGACCAAACGTGATTACTTTTGCTTTAGTTCTGCGAGCCATATTCATGACTCGTTCATCATCAAAATTCAAAAGAGCAAATCCAGAATCGGTTAGTTCTTCAACCAACTCTGCCTTTATGTTTTCTGTGGTTTCAATACCGCCGAACTCACCCGCATGAGCAAGTCCTACCTTAAGTTCGATACCAAGATCAGGTTCACACATCTCAGCTAAGTACTTAATTGTTCCAAGCCCACCAGCACCCATCTCTACAACTAGGAATCTAGTTTGCTCGTCAATCTTGAGCATTGAGTATGGTGCACCAACTTCATTGTTGAATGATTCTTCTGGCGCAATTGTCTTTCCTGCAGTGGAAAGCACTTCACGCAACATGTTCTTAGTTGTTGTTTTACCGTTGGACCCTGTAACACCAATGACGGTTAGATTTCCAAGAGCTTTAACCTTCGCCACGACGTGCTTAGCAAGTAGACCTAATGCATGAACAGAATCTTTTACAACTAGTTGAGGAACAGTGCTCTCGACTTCATGTTCAACAATCAGAGCTACTGCGCCATTTGCAATAGCAGTTGAAACAAATTCATGTCCATCGGTTACTTCACCAGGTTTAGCAACAAACAGGGACCCTGCTTTGATAAGTCGTGAATCAGTTTCGACTGAACCTGAGATTACAACTGCGGCATCGCCAATAATCTTGGCATTAATGGCTTCGGCGATATCCTGCAAGCTAATGGCTATCATTTGTAGCCCGCTTCTCTTAGTGCATCTCTGGCTTCAGATCTGGCTGAGTAAGGAGTTCTCACACCTTCAATGTCGCGGTAGTCCTGGTGTCCTGGTCCTGCCCACAAGATCGCGTCCCCCGGTTCAACAAGTGAAACAGCAAGGCGAATAGCAGCTTCTGGCGGTGATACTTCATGAATCTCTAGTTCTGGTCTGAATTCTTTTGCAGCTTCAACCAATGTCTTTCGAATTGAAGCAGGATTTTCAAATCTTGGATGGTGATCTGTGATGACCAGAATGTCGCAACCCGCAGCAGCAACTCTTGCCATCTCAGGACGCTTAGAAGCATCTCTATCGCCGTCAGCTCCAAAGAGCATCAAGAGCTTACCTTTGGTCACCTTTCTAACTGCTGCGAGAGTATTTAGGAAAGCATCTGGGCTGTGTCCAAAGTCAACGTAA
>CALFOB010000153.1 GCA_937919125.1 uncultured Micrococcales bacterium
CGGTTCCATTTATCTTGGCGGAAGTATTCATTTCCAACATTGGTGGTGCAGCTACCCTCATCGGTGATCCACCAAACATCATCATTGCTTCTAAAGCAAACTTAGACTTCAACTCTTTCCTAATCCACATGGCTCCTATGGTGCTAGTGGTATTAGCGGTAATCATTCCAATGCTTGTTCTGATGTTCAACAAAGAACTTAGAAACAATGCTGAAGATCGCAAGAACGTTATGACTTTAGATGCAAGTAGCTTCATCAAAGACAAGCCGCTATTGGTCAAGAGCCTGGCTGTTTTGACATTAGTTATTGTTGCTTTTGTCCTTCACTCAGTGCTTCACCTAGAACCGTCAGTGATCGCAATGATTGGTGCTGGAGTTCTAGTACTAATTAGCAACCTGAAACCAAATGAGTTTGCTAGAGATGTTGAGTGGGGAACACTGGTTTTCTTTGCTGCTCTTTTCATAATGGTTGGTGCACTTGTTAATGTCGGTGCTCTAAAGATGGTTGCCGATGCTATCGGTTCTTATGTTGGAGATAATGGAGCATTAGCTGCTGGAGCAATTGTTGTTGTTTCCGCTCTAGCTTCAGGAATCATCGACAACATTCCTTATGTAACTTCAATGGCACCGGTTGTTCAACAACTCAATGACACTATTTCCACAATCACAAATGATGGTTTGTGGTGGGCACTGGCTTTCGGAGCTGACTTCGGTGGCAACATGACTATCGTTGGTGCAAGTGCAAACGTAGTTGCTGTAGGTCTTGCTTATGCCAGCGGCTACAAGATCACCTTCTGGCAATTTGCCAAGTACGGAATCCCGGTCACCCTTGTGTCAACCGCGATGGTGCTTCCCTATGTGCTCATCAGATACTTCGGTTAGCCCTCGCAAAAGCGAACTTATCTGCCCTAAAGATGTTCTGAGTGGGGACACAGCGGCAAGGCTGAACAGCAAGCTCTTGATTTCCAAGTATTCTGCCTATATCAACAGTTAATTTAGCAATCAGGACCAAGCATGCCTAAAGCGGTGAAGACCAGAAAAGACCCTCTCTTTGAGTTCGTCATAGTCTTTGCCCTCGTGTTTGGAGGTGTCTTTGCTTTTAGCTCTGACACTCAAAAAGTAGAAGCGAAGCCAGAACCAAAGCCTCCTGTTGTTGAAGTTGTTAAGAGAAGCTATGTAGTCCCAACTGGTAAGCCTGAGAATCTTGTAACAGGGCTCAAAGCGCCATGGGAACTTCTCTTCCTTCCTGATGGACAAGCTTTAGTTGATGAGAGAGACACTGGCTCAATTCTTCTGATCAGTAAAGACCTAAAGGTTTCCAAGATTGCCTTTACTAGAGCAGCACCGCCATGCGAAAAGTTCTGTGAAGGTGGAACTTTGGGTATGACCTATGCAGCTGATCGTTTAGGTGGCGAGCTATCACTGTTTGTTTTCCTAACAACCTTGAATGACAACCGCATTCTCAAATATGACCTAAATACAGATGATGCTGGTGTTTGGTCTCTTGCTAATAAGAGAGTGATTGTTAAAGGTATTGAACGCAGTGGTAAATCAACTACCCATAACGGTGGACGCTTAGCTATTGGTCCTGATGGCAAGCTTTGGGTAAGCCTTGGCGATTCCGGGATGAAAGGTGCAACTTCACAGAACTGGGATAAGTTAGCTGGCTCTGTGTTGCGAGTAAACCTAGATGGATCAGTTCCTGAAGATAACCCACGTAACTCATTGGTTTGGGCTAAAGGCTTTAGAGATACTCAAGGTATGGCTTGGGATGAGTTTGGAAATATGTGGACCACCGAATTTGGTCAAGACACGTGGGATGAACTAAATCTTTTAGAAAAAGGCAAGAACTACGGTTGGCCTATAGCTGAAGGTAAATACAAGTTTGTTGAGACACCGCTCGAACCAGGGAACCCTGGCTCTAATGCTCAAGGAACAGCAGAGAATCCAGCACCTAAGCCAACTATTCCTGAAATGCCTTCAAAGGATGTCTTGGTAACTGATTCTAGATACACACCTCCAATCTTTGCTTGGCATCCATCAGAAGCTGCGTGTAGTGGAATTACCCATATCAAGGGAACTTTGATCTCAGCTTGTCTTCGTGGTGGAAAGCTTTGGTTCATTCCTGTTCTTGGAGATAAGAAACTAGGAGAGCCTCAAGAGTTCTTCAAGGGTAGTTTCGGGCGTTTGAGAAAAGCAACTCTTGCTCCAGATGGATCACTTTGGATCATCACAAGTAATAGAGATGGTCGTGGCGGTTGGTCAAGTGGTGGAGAGAATCCTCTAGATGACCGAATCATTAGAGTCAAACTCAAGAACGTCTATTACGACTAGACCCTTACTTCGTTCTGTTGTTAATCCATAGAACTAGGCCAACAACAAATGCAACCGCTCCAATAGGCAGGGTCAATAACAACCCAAAGAGTGCAGTTCCACCGCCATCACCACCAGTGCTGAACATATTCCCACCGATAGGAGTTGTGAGAATAGCAATCGGTATAGGTAGGAGAGCAAATAGGCAGCCTCCACCTGAGAGCCAGCGGCCCACTAGATTCTTTCGATTAGCTGCAATATCCCAGCCACAGTTGACGCAGAAGCGCTCCAGCCCCGATCTACGCTCCCCGCATCTTGGACAATTCTCCATAAGTACTCCCATACCTTGATAGCAAAATCCTATTTATCCGCCTTTGTTATGTGCAGTCAGGTGACTGAATCGTTACCAAATAAGGGCACAAAGGAAGGTTCATGTCCCCACCTAGGCTCTAGGCTCATAAGTACATCGATGTTTTGTGCGAAGCGTCCTTTATGAAAGGCACTACGTGTTTCGCAAAATAATCGCCGGCTTACTAGCCCTTCCTCTAATTACCTCAGGCATCTCTGCAGCTAACGCAGCTGTAGTCCCTTATACACAGAACTTTGATTCAATGGCCACATATAACGGCGTTGACTTTGATGGCGGCGTAGGAACATTAGTTACTGATCAACCTGCAGGCGAAGGATTCACCTCTGGCAAGGCTCTTAAAGTAGAGACAAAAGAGGCGGCATGGGCAGGAACAAAACTAGTTTTGCCTTCAACTTCTAGCTTTATTTCAAACGCAAACAAGACAGGTACGATTTCTGTTTACTCACCAGATGCAGAGGACCGCTGCTTTGTACTAAAGCTAGAGGGTGGTGGAGCTATTGAGCGAAGCCTCAGAGTTGTTCAAGGTTGGCAGACCCTGACCTTCAACTATTCAGCAAACTATAACCAAGCAGTGAATTACAACGTGCTTGTATTCATGCCAGATTTCAAGGGAATTGGTTGCGCGACAGTATCAGGTTCTAAACCAATGACCACTTGGTATGTTGACAACATCTCCTTCCCGGGCTTCAGAGATTCAGCAGAGATTATCGTTCCAGAAGAGCGTTCAACTCCATCTACTCTTCTAAATTTTGAGCCAGATGACACATCGGGCTACGAACTAGTTGACTTCAATGGAGCTACATCAAGCGTTGTTACAGATGCGCCTGCTGACGGTTCAATCGGGTCAACAAAAGCTCTTAAGGTAATCACAGCAGGAAATACTGCAGGAACCGTGCTAGTTTCAAAAACTCGTGCAGCATCTTTGATTTCTGCTTCGTCATTTGTTGTGAAGGCTAACATCCATTCTCCAGTGTCTGGAAAAACCATCATGCTGAAACTGGAAAGCATAGATCACCCTTCTCAGATTGTAGAAATTAAAAACACTAGCGTTGCTGGTTGGAAGACTTACAGCTTCAACTTTGAAGTTGGTGGAAACCTAACTCAGGACTATCCAAGGGCAATCGTGTTCTTCGACTTCCTAGGAGATGGCTCCTCAAACCCTTGGTACCTAGATGATCTAGCTTTCAACGGTGCTGTTGGTGCATCAATTCCTGGTGGCGGCGGAGGCGGCGGTGGCGGCAACGCTGGTGCAGGTGAGCCAACTCCTACTCTTCTTACTTTCGAAGGTGATGACTCTCTTGGTGCTCTAAACCTCACAGAAGCTGTTGCTGAAAAGCCGCAGGGTTTCTTCGGTGGAGCGTCAGCTGTTATCGCCGAAGCACCTGCCGGTGGTCTTGGTGGAAACGTACTTGCTATTACTAAGTCAGGCGCTCCCTGGGCCGGTATCAACGCTCTTGTGAGCCTTGATGGTTCTTTCCGCTATAGCGATGCAACCAACACCAAAGTCACTTTCAACTACTACTCACCTAAGGGTGGTAGCCCAGTTGGTCTTGAGCTATACAACGGAGCAACCTTGGCCGTATCAATGACTCAGACAGCAAATGCTGGTTGGAACAACATTGAGTTTGATCTATCAACATCTTCTGGTTGGTCAAGTTTGGTCAAGTATGACAAGTTAGTTATCTTCCCTGACTTCCAGGTTGAAGCGGCTAACGAGGTCTTCTACCTAGACAACCTTGCAGTCAATGGTGCTACTACTCCTCAGATAACAATCGTGCCTGAAGTTCCAGTAGTGCCAGCTCCAAAGGTAAAGCCAACTGTGAGAAAGGCTGCAACTGTTTCAACAAAGACACCTAAGGTTGGCGTTACTCTAACTGCTAACAAGGGTGCCTACAATGGCAGCGCAACTATCACTTACAAGTACACCTGGTACCGCTGTTCAGTACTTGGCAAGACTGCTCTAAAGACAAAGCCAGCTGCATCAGCAAAGTGTTCAGTAATCTCTGGAAAAACTTCTAGCTCATTGAAGCTAAGCAAGTCAGACAGGGGTAAGTACATCAGAGTTATGGTTACTGCTAAGAACTCAAAGGGCTATGTATACAACATGTCTAAATCGACCACTAAAAAGGTCAAGTAACCAAAAAGATTAGAACTAAACCCCCGAAGATAAATCTCCGGGGGTTTAGTTATTTAAATCTAGCTAACTGCCTTCTTGATCAGAGCCTTTATTTCAGCTTCTACCTTTGGGGTCAGTTTTGTGAGAGCAAATGAGGTTGGCCAGAATGTTCCGGCATCTAGGTTTCCATGCTCAGAGAAACCTAGTGTTGAATAGCGAGCTTTGAACATGCCTGCATTTTGAAAAAAGATAATGACTTTGCCGGTCTTACCTGGGGTGAAGAATGCTGGCATTCCATACCAAGTCTTAGGAATAAGGTGAGGGGCGTTCTTTTCTACGAGCTCCTTTATCCTGAGAGCCATCGCCTTCTCGTCTGCTGGCATCTTGTTGACCTTTTCCATGAATGTCTTTAGATCAGCTGCACCAGTTGCTGCTAGCTTTGCCTCGGCTGCTCTGTCTTTCATTGCCTGACGTTCGGCTGCTGTGAAACTTGCAGTTGTTTTCTTCTCGGCCATTGGCCTTCCTTTCAACTATTACATCTAATTTTATTGGCGCTTTTTGGCGTAACCTTAACCAATGAGTGATCTAGACGTAGTGGGCCAGAGGGATAACTGGATCTGCTGGATATGTGATGAGCCAGTTGATTCTGAAGGCTCTGTCAACAACGATCGCGGACCTTCTGCAGATAGCTACTTCGTGGTTAAAGCTAAAAAGGGTGAAAAAGCTAATGAACGCCTAGCCCATAGAGCTTGCAACACTATGAAGGGCAAAATTGACCCTGTTATTCAGTGGCCTTCTCATTTGATGGTCTTTGAACCAGCTCCAATCATCGCAACTGTTGAGCGTTTGGCTAAGAAGGGTGGCAAGGAGGCCATTGGTCGCTGTGCCGATAGCAAGGATGCTGACCTAGCTGCTGAGTGGCTAGTTGACAGACTTTCAAGATTTGCTCCTGACTCAGAATTCAAGGTCGACATCATTCAAGGTGGCGGCCAGCACGTTCTAATGTTGAAGGCAAACTAATTTGGCTAAGCCAATCAGAGTTGTATTCCTAACCTTCTACTTTGAAGCTTGGGATGCTTTCGATGCTGTTTATAAGCAGATGAAAGCAGATTCAAGATTTGATCCAATCGTTATCACTATGCCTAGAAAGCTAACTGGGTATGAAAAGTTTCAGGATGAGGAACTGGTTAGTTCATACCTTGACTCAATCGGCATTGAACATGAGAGATTCCAGTTCAAGAAGAGCAAAGATGGCTTAGCAAGGCTAAAAGAACTTACCCCTGACTATGTTTTCCTGAACTACCCTTGGCAAAGAAATTACAAGAAGAACTACCAGATAGAGAAACTGGTTGAGTTCACTAAGGTTTGTTACGTTCCATACTTCTCGACCTCACTGGTGAATGAACCAGGAGTTGAAGGAGTTGCACTTCATCAATACACCCAAGCAACTCATGAGCAAGCACACATGGTCTTCCTACAAGATGCTGATACCAAAGTAGCTTTTGATAACAACGGAAGAGCAGATCACGCTTTTCTAACTGGAACACCAAAGATTGATGCACTGCTAGAAGCCAAAGACAAAGTCGAACCAGTATGGCTAATTCATAGAACTCTTAGCGATGGCACACAGCCAATGAGGGTGATATGGGCACCTCACCATAGCTACGGACCTAGCTGGTTGAACTTCGGACACTTCACAAATCAAAAAGATTTAATGCTCGAGTATGCTCAAACTAATCCTCACATCGACATCGTTCTTAGGCCACACCCATTTCTCTTTGGAACGTTGACTGGTAGAGACTTGATGACTCCAGAGGATCTGGCTGACTGGCGATTGAAGTGGGATTCACTACCAAACACTTTCACCGACATCGACGGCCCCTTCACATCTTTAGCTCTTGCATCTGATGTGATGATCACGGATGGAGTCTCCTTTATTGCTGAGTATCCACTGGTGACTAGAAAGTCAGTGATCTTTTGGGAGAAGCCAGAGCACTGGGAGTTCTCTCCGTTAGGTAAGGTTGCAGAACTAACAGCCCATAACGCAACTTCTTTTACTGAAGTCTTATCCTTCCTTGAGCTTGCTGAAAAGGGCAGCTTTGAGCCTAAAGAGCAAGAGATAGAGGCGCTCATCAAAGCGGTAAGGCCGGGTAAGACCAGCGCTGCCACAGCTATTATCCAGCTTGTTCTCGGTGACTACTCTGCTGCAAAAGGGGAGTAGAGCCTGTTGGCTCCTAGGAATACAAAACTAGGCGATAGCGAATAGATTAGAGCCTGTAATGATAAAACTTCCAAAGCTTTCCCCGACGCAGTCGATTGCCGCAGCCTTTACGGTCTTGATTCTCCTAGGCACTGCCCTTCTGATGTTGCCGATTGCATCCTCGTCAGGTGTTTCAACAAACTTCTTTGACGCATTACTTACCTCAACTTCATCCTTTACTGTTACAGGTTTAGCATCTGTTGACACTGGCTCTTATTGGTCAACTTTTGGACATGTGGTCATAGCGCTGGGAGTTCAGATCGGTGGCATTGGAATCATCGCTTTCGCGACTCTTGTTGCTTTCCTTTTGGATGGAAAGATTTCCATTAAGAACAGATCTACAGTTCAAGCTGAAGCATCTGCACCTAGGAAGATGGACATCAAGTCCTACTTGAGAACTATCGTGAAGATGCTTCTCTTTTTCCAATCCATTCTGTTTATTATCTTGGCAGTTAGATTCTTCACCGAGTACGGCTACTCATGGGATAAAGCATTAACTCACGGTGCATTCCACTCTCTAATGACCGTTAACCACGCTGGCTTTGCTTTGTATGCAGACAGCATGATTGGGTTTGCTCAAGACCCTTGGATTATTCTCTCGATAGTTGTTTTTGCCATAATTGCATCTCTGGGTATTCCAGTTCTATCTGAAATAAGAGATCGCCTCAAACTAGTTGTTTACAAAAGACTGGGTAAAGACGCTGGCTATGCAGTTCCAAAGCAGTGGTCTTTGAATTCTCGAATTGTTTTATGGGCAACCTTGCTACTGACAGCGTTGGGAACTCTAGGCACAGCGATAGCTGAGTGGAACAACTCAGCCACCATTGGTCCAGATAATCCAATACAAAAAATCATGTCTAGCCTTTTCAATTCTTCTATGACGCGGACCGTTGGTTTCAACTCAATTCCTACCGGAGACATGGATCCAGGCTCTTGGATTGGTTACAACATTCTCATGTTTATTGGTGGAGCCAGCGGCTCTACAGCTGGTGGTATCAAGATTGGTACAGCTGTAATTCTTATCTTTATCGTCTTCACGGAAATCCGCGGCGATGCTGCAGTTAATGTCGGCAACAGAAGACTGCCAAGGTCAATGCAGAGACAAGCTTTGACAATTGTTGCTCTTTACTCTGCAGTTATTATTGGTGCCCTGTTTATTTTGAGATTCACAACAACATTCACAACCGACCAGTTGCTATTTGAGATTATTTCTTCAATTGGTACGGTCGGTCTCTCCACAGGAATCACCCCTGATCTTCCTGACCATGCGAAGTTCTTGTTGTCTCTTGTGATGCTCTTTGGTCGTCTGGGGCCGATTGTTGTTGCCACATCCTTGGCCCTTAGAAGGACTAAGAGACACTTTGAATACCCTAGAGAAAGCCCGCTCATTGGCTAATCTAAACAACCTAGAAGCTAGCTTTAGGAACCTAGTATTATCTAGTGTTCTAGAGGTTAAAGCACAAACCAGTCAACACCCGAATGGAGAATCAATTGCCTAACCGCAAAAAAGGTACAGCAGGAAGAAAGATCGAAGCCAGAAGCATCGTTGTTATCGGGTTAGGTAGATTCGGAACCTCACTTGCTCTAGAGCTAATCAAAGAGGGCAAAGAGGTTCTTGGTGTTGATGCTGATGAAAAGATTGTTCAAAGCATCTCAGAGAAACTAACTGATGTTGTTCAAGCAGATACTACCGATGAAGCCGCTCTTAGAGAGCTTGGCATTCAGGACTTCGACTCTGCTGTAGTGGCTATTGGTAGCGATCTAGAGTCAAGTATCTTGACTGCCTCACTTCTCCTGCAACTGGGTATCCCTCAGGTTTGGGCAAAGGCTACAAGTACAGCTCACGGAAGAATCCTTGAGCAACTTGGTGTTCACCACGTCATCTTCCCAGAGATGGACATGGGTAAGCGTGTAGCCCACATGGTTTCAGGAGACTCACTTGACTACGTTGAGTTAGACAAAGACTTCGTAATGGTTAAGACAGAAGCTCCAGAGCTCTTTAACGGAAAGACCCTTGCAGAACTAAAGTTCAGATCAAAGCACGGTGTCACTGTAGTTGCTACCAAGAAAGCTAACGCTTCATACGAGCCATCTTTCCCAGAAACTCTTATTGAAACGGGAGACTTGATGGTTGTTGCAGGAAGAACTGAAAAGGTAGACGAGTTCTGCCGAATGGGTCTTTAATACCTAGCTAGAAACCTGGGCTATTTCTTTAGGTCCAATTCCGCAGCAGCCACCAATAATGGTTGCCCCACGTTCAGCCCATTCTTGAATGTGCTTATCGGAGAGCTTCACAGCAGAGCCTTCAAGACGCTTTAGTTTTTCATTCCAAGTGCGACCGGCATTCGGGTAAACCACAAATGGCCCATATTCTTTAGCGGATTCAAGTATTGGTGAGACTAGCTCAGGGCTAGTGCAGTTAATGCCTATGTAATCTGCCCCAAGTGCTTTAGATACCTTTGCTGCGTCTTTGAAAGATTCCCCTGAACACAGGTGAAGTTCATCTTTGCAGGAGAAAGCAATCCACACCGGAATGGTGTTGTTCAGATCTTTGAGTAGTTGAAGTAATACTCGAGCTTCTCTGATTTCTGGAATAGTTTCTATAGCGAGATAGTCGGGTTCGCAGGCGATAAGAATCTCTAATCGTTCTTTATGGAACTCTCTGAGCTGGGCTTCAGCGGCATCGTAGTTACCTCTGTATTCAGACCCATCAGCTAAGAATGCACCATATGGTCCAATCGATGCTGCAACTTTAGGGGCATTTGCTTCACGAGCAAGCTGAATGGAATTCTCTAGAGAGTCGACCACTTCCTGATGAGTCCAGCCTTTTGCGATGCAGCCAGGAAATGACACTTGATATGTGGAGGTGATGATGATCTCGGCACCTGCATTAACAAATGCTGCATGAGCTTCGCGTATCTGATCAGGTGCACTCTTTAGCAATTCACCTGTCCATAATTCTGAGGTGAATGTGTTACCTAGGTCTTCTAGTGCTGTTGCTAGGCCGCCGTCTAAGAGTGTGTAAGTCTTACCCATGGAACAAGTCTAACTTGACAGAGCTTTTAGCTACTTTGTCTTGAGGTTGTTTGAAGCTTTAGACAAGAAGATTGCAAACACTAGAGCCACAACAATTCCTGTGCTTATCCCAAGCTCAATCACTGCTCTATCGAATTCACCATCAGATTTACCTGAGGCAAGAGTCATAGAAGCTCCAACGGTGAGTATGTGTCTAACCGCAGCAATAACTCCAATGATGAGGAAGTTCTGCAACTGGAAGACACCATCTGTATATCTAGCAACAACAGTTCTTAGGATCTCAAGAATGATGATGATGAACAGGATGTCGTTGATGGCCTGAATCATTCCAGTAGGGAAGAAGGGAGAAGTTTCAAAGACTCGAACTACCGAGAAGTAGAGGGCAGCAATAGCAATACCTAAGAGGAAGACACCCAAG
>CALFOB010000154.1 GCA_937919125.1 uncultured Micrococcales bacterium
CCTTGCTGAATTCAGAATTCGTGGAGTTTCCACCAACATCGCTTTCCTTCAGGGAGTTCTTTCTGACCCAAGCTTTAAAGCAGGAGAGCTAAGCACGGCTTTCATTGAAGAAAGACCAGAGCTTCTAAACTCTTACCCTTCGGCTGACCGTGGAACAAAGATCCTGAATTGGCTAGCCGAAGTAACTGTGAACCAGCCTTATGGCACCAGGGGAAACCTAATCTCGCCAGCTAGCAAGCTGCCGAAGATTGATCTCACAAAAGAAGCTCCAGCTGGTTCTAGACAGCAGCTTCTAGAACTTGGTCCGCAGGCATTTGCTAAGGCTCTTCGTAATCAAGGACCAGTAGCTATTACTGACACAACTTTCAGAGATGCCCACCAATCTCTATTGGCAACACGAGTTAGAAGTAGAGACCTTGTTCAGGTTGCTCCATACGAAGCAAGAATTCTAAGCAAGCTATTCTCTGTTGAAGCATGGGGAGGTGCAACATACGATGTTGCTCTTCGCTTCCTGGGTGAAGACCCTTGGGCAAGACTTGTCTCTCTTCGTCAAGCGATGCCAAACATCTGTATTCAGATGTTGCTTAGAGGTAGAAACACTGTTGGTTACACGCCATACCCAGTCGAAGTTACAGATGCATTCGTTAAGGAAGCTACTGATGCTGGTGTTGACATCTTTAGAATCTTTGATGCTCTAAATGATGTGAATCAAATGATTCCTGCCATTGATGCAGTTCTAAAAACAAAGACCGCTGTTGCTGAAGTTGGTATTTGTTACACAGGAGATCTACTTGACCCTAAGGAAGATCTTTACACCCTTGATTACTATCTAAAACTTGCGAAGCAAATTGTTGATGCTGGTGCTCACATCATTGCCATCAAGGACATGGCGGGGCTACTAAGACCTCAAGCCGCTGCCAAGTTGGTGAGTGCTCTTAGAGCTGAGTTCGATGTTCCAGTTCACCTTCACACCCATGACACAGCAGGTGGTCAGCTGGCAACTTTGATGGCTGCAATTGATGCAGGAGTAGACGCAGTTGATGTTGCCTCAGCTCCAATGGCAGGAACCACCAGCCAGCCTTCAGCATCAGCACTTGTTGCTGCTTTGGCTAACACCGATAGAGATTCAGGAATCTCTTTGGATGAAATCACTGCTCTTGAACCATATTGGGAAGCAGTGAGAAATGTTTATGCTCCATTTGAATCAGGTCTATCTGGTCCTACCGGACGTGTCTACAGACATGAGATTCCAGGTGGCCAGCTAAGCAACCTAAGGCAGCAGGCAATTGCTCTAGGTCTAGGCAATCAATTCGAGCGCGTTGAAGACATGTATGCGGCAGCTAACCAGATTCTAGGAAGACCACCGAAGGTAACTCCTTCATCAAAGGTTGTTGGCGACCTTGCTCTGCACCTAGTTGCAGTAAATGCTGATCCAAAAGACTTTGCAGAGAACCCGCAGAACTACGACATTCCAGATTCCGTAATTGGATTCATGGCAGGGGAGTTAGGCGATCTTCCTGGCGGCTGGCCAGAACCATTCAGAACCAAAGTTCTTCAGGGCAAGAACATCAAGTTTGGTCTCACCGAGCTTTCCAAAGAAGACTTAGAAGCTTTGAAATCAGAAGATGCACAGGTCAGAAGAGGAACCCTCAACCGTCTTCTATTCCCAGGACCTACAAAGGACTTTGAGAAGGCCAGAGCAACTTTCGGCAACCTAGACGCAGTTGATACCTTGGACTACCTATACGGGCTAGAGCAGGGCTATGAGCATGTTGTTGAGATTGCTAAGGGTGTGAGGATCTTTGTTGGTCTAGAGGCTATTGGAAGCCCAGACACCAAGGGCTTTAGAACTGTCATGGCAACTTTGAACGGCCAGCTAAGGCCTCTGAACATTAGAGATAAGAAGATTGCCTCTGACGTTGCTGTGGCTGAGAAGGCTAATCTAGCCAACCCAGCTGAGGTAGCAGCCCCATTTGCTGGAGTAGTGACCCTTCAGGTTGTAGAAGGAACCACAGTGGCTCTTGGACAGCCTGTGGCAACCATCGAGGCCATGAAGATGGAAGCCACCATAACCTCAAATATTGCAGGTATCGTAAGGCGTCTAGCCATAGGTAAGACCCAGTCGGTTGAGTCTGGAGACCTAATTCTCATCGTCGAACCCCAGTAGCGAATAGACTTAGTCTTTAGAACAAGGTTCGGCTTAACGACTGTTAGAACCAAAAGATACTCAAAGGATTAGGTTTTGGCTGAAAAATCAGAAAACGGGCTCACTCGCCGTCGCAAGAAGGAAGAACCTGCTTCTTCAGAGCTTTCAACAACCTCTTTAGATGCAGGTTCGATTGACCTATCTCCATCAACTGCTTC
>CALFOB010000155.1 GCA_937919125.1 uncultured Micrococcales bacterium
TCCCTGAGAGCGAAGCCGTTGGACTAGACACTTCATCTTTTGGACAGGTTGGCTACTCAAGAAGAGACAGCCTTCGTGGCGACGCATTTGATCAGCCAGAGCCAGCAGCAATGCTCACAGCAGATCGCCTAATTGACCTGACTGCTAAGAATCGACCAGCTCCAGAAACTGGCCTACGCAGATTCCTTTACTTCATTTCTCTAAAGACAATCAACCTAGGCGACAACCTAAAGGTTCGTGAGCGTAAAGCAACAGACGCAAGAATTTCAGCTCCGCTAGAAGGTGGCGCAAGATTTGTTCCTGTACTTACTCGTAAGGGTGGAGTTGGTAAGACAACAATCACCACTTTGCTAGGTATGGCAATGGCTTTGGTTCGTGAAGATCGCGTTATTGCAATTGATGCCAACCCTGACCGTGGAACTCTTGCAGAGCGTGTTAGCAAGTCAACCCGCTTCACAGTTAGAGATGTAGTGAACCGTGCTGCTGCAGTTGATGGCTTTACTGATTTCTCAACAATGGTTTCAAGAGATGCAACAAGATTGCACGTACTTGCATCAGACAGCGATCCAATGCTTTCTGAAGCCTTCGATGAGGGTGACTACAACGTAGTTGCTGACATGGCTGCTCGTTACTACACAGTTGTTCTAACTGACTGTGGAACTGGAATTGTTCACTCAGTTATGCGACCAACTCTGCAAAGAGCTAATGGATTAGTAATTGTTTCCGGTGGTTCTGTTGACGAAGCTAGATTGGCATCTGAGACTTTAACCTGGTTGGAAGCTAACGGTTACGGAGACCTAGTTAGAGGATCTGTTGTAGCACTGAACACTGCAACTCAGGGAACTAACCTTGTGAAGCTTGATGAGATTGAAGCTCACTTCAAGTCTCGAGTGCGTGCTGTTGTGAAGATTCCTTATGACCCAGCACTAGCAGCAGGATCTGTTATCAAGTTTGATCAACTACACAAGAACACTAGAGAAGCAGCTCGTGAACTTGCAGCTCTTGTTGTTGAAGGACTATTTAAGTCCAAGTAACTCATGCCAGTTCGTGAAATACGTCTTTATGGCGATCCAGTACTGAGTTCAAAGTGCGATGCAGTCAAAGACTTTGGTGACAAAACTAAAGCACTCATTGAAGATCTGATTGACACAACTAAAGAGCCTGGCAGAGCCGGAGTTGCTGCTCCACAAATCGGAGTATCACTTCGAGCCTTTAGCTATAACGCCAACGGAAACCTCGGTTACCTTCTGAATCCTGAAGACTTGATCCTCGAAGGTGAACCAACTCTTTTGGAAGAAGGTTGTCTATCCGTGCCAGGCCTTTGGCATAAGACTCTTCGCTATCCAAAAGCGTCCCTGTCGGGCTACCAGCTGGATGGAACACGCGTGACAATAAAAGGGGAGGGCCTACTTGCCCAAGCCATACAGCACGAATATGACCATTTAGATGGAAAGCTGTATCTAGACAGACTCTCAATCGAAGAGCGCAAAGAAGCTATGAAACTATTGCGTCAAACCGATTGGTTCCTTCGTTAGATCTTGTAGTCTCCGATGTTGTGGCAGGTTGACTTAGCACTTGCTGCATAGATGTCATCAACAAGGTGAGAGAAGTCTTCCATAACCACTGATCTCTTGATCTTTAGAGAAGGAGTCAGGTGACCAGTCTTCTCAGTTAGATCCTTAGGTAGTAGAGCAAACTTACGGATTGACTCGGCAGTTGAAACTTTAGAGTTCACAGCTTCAATAGCCTTTGAAATCTCAGCAATAACTAGAGGGTTGTTAGTCGCATCCTCAACGCTCATTGACTCTTTGATTCCGTTGTTCTCAAGCCAGATTGGAAGCATCTCTTCGTCAAGCGAAATAAGAGCTGAAACGAATGGCTTGGCATCTCCAACTACAACTGCTTGGCTGATTAGTGGGTTAGCACGAAGTGGATCTTCAAGAATTGCAGGAGCAACGTTCTTTCCACCGGCTGTGATGATAAGTTCCTTCTTTCTACCTGTAATAGAAAGGAAGCCATCTTCATCAAGTGAACCGATGTCACCAGTCTTGAACCAGTCACCTTCGAATGTTGACTTGGTTGCCTTCGAGTTGTTCCAGTAAGATCGGAAGAGCACACGTCTGAACTCCAGTCACTAGCTTGTATCTCGTA
>CALFOB010000156.1 GCA_937919125.1 uncultured Micrococcales bacterium
TCAGTTAGATCTGGAAGAGTCACTCGAACCAGTGCGCCATCGTTAGTTGGGTTAGCTCCAAGGTTTGGCATGTCTCTAATTGCCTTTTCAATAGCAGCAAGAGCACCCTTGTCGTAAGGAGTAACAACAATTGTTCTAGCCTCAGGGTTAGCAATAGAACCAAGAGCAGATAGTGCTGTTGGTGTGCCATAGTAATCAACCATTAGCTTCTGGAATAAAGCAGGGTTTGCTCTACCAGTTCTAATAGTTGCAAAGTCTTCTTTAGCTGACTCGACAGCTTTGCCCATCTTCTCTGTGGCAGTTGCCAAGATTTCGTTAATCATGTTTCTCCTTATTTGTGAATCTAAAAATTACGCTCTTACGCGTGTACCAATGTTTTTACCTAGAAGAGCTTTGGTGATGTTACCTTCAGGCTGCATGCCAAAGACCACCATCGGCATGTTGTTATCCATGCAAAGGCTGAATGCTGTTGAGTCAACAACCTTTAGCTTCTTGATAAGTGCTTCCTGGTAGGTAAGTTCTTCAATCTTCTTAGCCTTTGGATCCTTCTTAGGATCTGCTGAGTAAACTCCATCAACACCGTTCTTAGCAACAAGCACTTCTGCTGCATGAATTTCTAGTGCTCTTTGAGCTGCAACAGTGTCAGTTGAGAAGTATGGAAGACCCGCACCAGCACCGAAGATAACAACTCTTCCCTTTTCCATGTGACGGATAGCTTTTAGAGGGATGTAAGGCTCGGTAACCTGTGCCATAGAAATAGCGGACTGAACTCTAGTGTCACAACCAGCTTGTTCTAGGAAGTCCTGCAGGGCTAGAGCATTCATGACTGTACCCAACATACCCATGTAGTCAGCTCGTGATCTGTCCATGCCTCGCTGGCTTAGTTCTGCTCCTCTAAAGAAGTTTCCTCCACCAACAACAATTGCAATTTCAACTTTTTTAGCTGCATCTGCAATCTCTTTAGCAATAGCTGAAACAACATCTGGGTTGACTCCCAAATTGCCAGCTCCGAAGGCTTCACCGGATAACTTCAATAAAACGCGACGTGGGGTTGATGGCATGCTTATCCCTCTCAAAGACCTGTTCTTCTCTAGTTTAGGCCCGCAAATGAAAAGGCTCGGTCTTTACAGACCGAGCCAATTCAATTTCAAGCTATTTGACTTATGCGCCTACGCGGTAACGTACGAAACCAGAGACAGTTAGGCCGTTCTGCTCTAGGACCTTAGCAACGCTAAGTTTGTTGTCCTTAGCAAAGTCCTGCTCTAGTAGACAGTTTTCCTTGAAGAAACCCTTTACGCGTCCTTCAACGATCTTCTCTAGGGCAGCTTCTGGCTTGCCTTCGTTACGTGCTGTTTCGCCTGCGATACGACGCTCAGTCTCAACAATCTCAACTGGAACATCTGCTGCAGTTAGGTATGTTGGGCTGAAAGCTGCGATGTGTACTGCAACATCGTGAGCTGTTTCAACGTTTGAACCCTTGAATGCAACTAGAACACCAACCTGTGGAGGTAGGTCCTTTGATGTGCGGTGGAGGTATGCATCGATGTTGTCATCTGCGATAACTGCTAGACGGCGAAGTTCTACCTTCTCGCCCATGATTGCAGCCTCGTCGTTGATTGCCTCGGCAACGGTCTTGCCACCGAAGTCGGCAGCTAGTGCCTCATCGAGGGTTACCGCGCCAGCAGCAACTACTGCGTCGGCGATCGACTCTGAAAGTGCGATGAACTTGTCTGCCTTAGCAACGAAGTCGGTCTCGCAGGCAAGCTCTAGGAGCCAGCCGGTGTTGCCCGAAACGCGAGCAACGATAAGACCGTTCGAGGTGGTGCGACCTTCACGCTTGGTAACGCCCTTTAGGCCCTTTAGACGTAGGACCTCGAGAGCCTTCTCAACGTTGCCATC
>CALFOB010000157.1 GCA_937919125.1 uncultured Micrococcales bacterium
CTCCGGCCCAGCGATATCGCAGCAAGATGGCGATCTACACCCTGCGCGATAAATCCATCCGCACGATCTACGAGGCCGACCAGGTTTTCGAAGCGCCCAATTGGTCGCTCGATGGCAAATACTTGATCTTCAACACCGGCGGCCGGCTCTATCGCCTGCCAGTGGATGCTTGAATGCTGAGAAGTGAACTCTAATCTGATGAGTTCGACCTGTTTCGAGTTCAATCTCCAATAACGATGCTGCTTGGAATGCTTCTAAGGTCTTGTAGTGAGTAATGGAAGGTTTGCCATCTTGAGTCACTGCAAACTTGTATTCATGCTTTAGGTGTCTACCAATTGGTGCATCCAATGTTCCAGCACTTGGATCAGGATGACCCTGAGCTAGAGCGTGATAGGTCTTATCAACTACTCGATCTCTAAAGGCCTGCTTCATCCTGCTGTATGCAATCTCTGTCTTGGTTAGAACCATCAATCCGCTGGTTCCAACATCTAGACGAGAAACAATTCCCTGACGTTCAGCAACTCCGCTGGTGGACATTTCAATACCAAGAGCAAGTAATGCTCCACCAACGCTTGGGCCGTCCCAACCAACAGATGGATGAGCGGCAACTCCTGCTGGCTTATCAACTACGACTATGTCGTGATCTTCATAGACCACTTTTAGCCCCTCAACATTTTCAGCAACTAGCGCCAAAGCTGGTTTTGGTTTAGGAAGAGTTATGCGAAGCCAAGCATCAAGAACTAAAGAATCTGACTTGGAGATAACTTGCTCGTTTTGCTGAACTAGACCCTCTTCGATCATTGCTGCTACTGCTGATCGGGACATTCCTAGAAGCTTTGCTATTCCAGCGTCTGCTCTTGAACCAGCTAGTCCTTCATTAACTTGGACTAGTTTCTCTTCATTCACTTTGATCCGCCAAATTTGTCTCCCCGAACAATCCTTAGAGCAATTAGGAAGGCGGCTGAAGAAATAGCCATGTCAGCGATGTTGAAAATTGGGAAATTGAATGGGATCTGAATGAAGTCCACCACGTGACCGTTAGGAAAGCCTGGGTCTCTAAACAATCTGTCGATTAGGTTTCCCCCTACGCCACCTAGAGCAAAACCACCCATGAGAAGCCACCCTCTGGTTTTGAACTTAGGGCCAACCCAAAGTAAAAACAGGCAAGCAAGGGAAGCCAGCAGGGTGAATACCCACGTGTTAGACCCTCCAAGTGAGAAGGCTGCTCTGTCGTTGAAGGCCAGAGTGAAATTCAAAACTCCAGGAATGATCTGAACCGGTTCATAAAGTTCTAGAAACTTTAGAGCCAAAGCTTTAGTTAGCTGATCAAGAGTGATTACGCCTATCGCAACACCCAGAAAAGTGAGGGTCGATTTATTGAAAGGCGTCCTGGTAGTCAACTAAATCAGATTTGGAATGTTTGGTTGGCGATTTGGTTAGGACCAGTTGCAGGCTTGGCTGCTGATGAGTTAGCCGCTTCTAGATCGCTAAGTTGACCTTCGATGTATGACTTGAGCTTTGCTCTGTAGTCTCTCTCAAAGTTACGAAGGGTCTGTAGATCGTTTTCTGCCAAAGCCTTCTCTTGTTCAAGTCTTGACATGTCCGCTCTGTGTTGAGCTTCTGCTTCTCTGACGATACGCGCAGCTGTTGCGTGACCTTCGGCAACTAGAGCATCACGCTTTTCAAGACCTTCACGAACGTGCTCTTCGTGGAGCTTACGAGCCAGCTGAAGCAAGTTGTTGGTGTTGTTTGCTTCGAAGGTTCCCATGTCAGGTGCTGCCTGAGGGAATGCTTCGTTATCTGTAGTTGATTCAGGAATTGATGCTTCTGCAGTGTTGACCTGCTGAACTAGTCCTGCACCACTTCTCTGAAGTTCAGTCAAACGCCCATCGGCAGCTAGAAGTCTTTGTCTTAGATCATCGTTCTCTTGAGACATGCGACGCATCTCTAGAACGATTTCATCTAGGAAGTCGTCAACCTCATCCTGGTCATAACCTTCACGGAATTTGGTTGGCTGGAATCTCTTATTTACAACATCTTCTGGAGTCAACGGCATCGCAATCTCCCTATTCTTCTCTGCCACATGGTCATGTGGGCTTTGTCAAAAGTTAAGGTTACCCTACCTGAGGATAACTAGATGAGAGTTCTTAACAGGGTCTCTAGAACTATCAAAAGCACGAAAAGAGCCAGAATTGATAGGTCTATGTAGGCCCCACCTACCCTCACGGGCTTGATTATCTTGGATAACGGCTTGATAGCCCAGTCAGTCAAGGTGAAGGTAAGCTCCGCCAAAATAAGGAATATTCCCTTAGGTCTGAACTTAGGATTGCTCTCTCTTACCCATTCAAGAATTACTCGGGCAAGCAAAACAAGCCGAAAGACGTCAAGAACGTTTAGAAGAATTACTGCAATTTGCTGCAAAAGAGCTCCGAACTACGGACGAACGATAAGACGGTCGCCTTCAGCTTCAAGTACATCATCATCGTCAGGATCAATGTCAACGCCATAAGGCGCTAGAAGGTACACAGTCTCAGCAACACGCTTTGATTCGCCCTGAAGACCAGCCTTTAGGCCAGCCATAAAGTCGACAAGTCTTCTTGTCTCTGCATCGCTCAAAAGGTGAACGTTAACAATCACAGGTGTGCCTTCTCTAAGAAGTTCTGCGATAAGACCAGCTTCTGCATATGCAGTTGGGGTCACAGTTTCGATGCTAGCCACTTCGTTGCCGCGTCTTGAAGGTCTAGGTGCTTTCGGACGAGAAGATCCTCGAGATTCAGAACTTACTGGTGCCTTCTCTGCTGAGGGCATGAGGAAGTTCTTAAGACTATTGGTGAAGCTAGACATAGTGTCTCCTTTGGTAAAACCCCGACTATTCAAGGTTAAATCAATAACTAACGCTTTCCAGTAATTGCTGTGCCTATTCTCAAGTGTGTCGCACCAAAGCCAATAGCCTCTTCAAAGTCCCCTGACATGCCGGCTGAGATGAAGGTGGCCCACTTAGAAAGGGTTTGCACCTCTTGGCTAGCGTTCAAGATTCGGGCGAAATCAACTGCTGGCTCAACTCCAAGCCCAGCTACGCCCATTACTCCCAATAACTTCAATTGAGGCACAGCCAATACCTGCTCAGTGAAGGACTTGAGGTCACTGAGCTCAACACCACCCCTATTTGGGTCATCAGTGAGATTTAGTTCAATAAATACTTCAAGGCTCTGCTCAGGGGTCTTAGCAAGCTGTTTCACTAGTTCCTTGAGCAGAGAGCTTCGATCTAGAGAATGCAGAACAGAACTGTAGGAAAGCATTGATCTAACCTTGTTGCTTTGCAGTTGACCAACAAAGTGCCAAGTTGGGGCGCTTTGAGCAGCTGTCAGATTCTCAGCAACCTGAGCGGCTTTCAGAGAGGCTTCCTGGTCCTTATTTTCACCGAACTGACTCTCACCAAGTTCTAGCAACTGAAGAGCTAGTTCATAGCCATGGTTCTTGGTAACAACAACGAGTTCAATCTCGTCAGACCTACGATTAGCGGCTTTAGCTGCAGCATCAATTCTTTGATGAATTGAGTTGAGTCGGTCTGAGAGGCTGGCTTCCAAAGATCTTTACTTCAAGAAATCAGGGATGTCCATGCCATCGTCAAAGTTTGAACTTGTTCTTCTAGGTTCAAAGTTGAATGGCGTGTTCTCTTCAACAACTGATTCTTCAACTTCTTCTTCGTCGTTAGAT
>CALFOB010000158.1 GCA_937919125.1 uncultured Micrococcales bacterium
GCAGTTCCTAAACTACTTGTCTAAATTAGCCAAGTGGGTTGATTGAACCATCGATAATGCCAGCCTTTAGTTCAGCAAGCTTTGCCTTCAGGGTCTCATCAATGAACTCAGTCTCTGAGATGTCAGTTCCTGCGTTCGCTAGTGTTCCGGTGTAAGCGTTGTCCATGCCACCAGCGAAAGCAACCTTGTCAACTGCAAGTTCCTTCACGATGTCGTAAACAGCTGAACCCATTCTCTTCTCAATTGAGGTAAGAGTTAGAGGAGCATATTCTGGGCTTGTAACGCTGATGTTCTTGTCAACACCGATCATCTTTGCGTCAACACCTGACTCAGCGATCGCTTCTGAAAGAGCACCGAACTGGTCTCCACCAACTGGAACTAGTACGTCTGCACCAGCAGCTAGGTGTCCAGCAGCAATTGTCTTGCCTTCTGGAGCGTTAGGTGCGAATCCACCAATGAAGTCACCCTGCTGTGTTGTTGCATCCCAACCAAGAACAGTCACTGGTGTGCCTGTCTCAGCTTCGTATGCCTTTGCACCGTAGTAGAAACCATCCATGAATGCGGTAACTGCAGAAATCTGTAGACCACCGTAAACGCTAACAACCTTTGAAGTTGAGTAGTACGCAGCTGCATAACCAGCTAGGTATGATGACTCAGCCATGTTGTAACCAACTGGCTTTAGGTTTGTTGCTCCGTTTGACCAACCATCGATTGTTACGAAGTTAACCTCTGGGTTTGCTTCTGCTGCTGCGTTAACTGCGTCAACTAGGTTGAAACCTACTGCGAAGATAACGTCACACTTAGCTGCGATCATTGCATCTAGGTTTGGAGCGAAGTCTTCTGAAGAGTTTGATTCAGCTGAGTTTAGTGTTACACCGAACTCGTCTGCAGCCTTCTTCATACCATCCATTACAGATTCGTTGAATGACTTGTCTACCCATGAACCTTCGTCAGAAACACCACACTCGATGAATCCTGCACCTGGCTTTGCAGCACAGCCTGATAGAACTAGCAAGCTGGCTGCTGCCATTGCTACTCCTGCTATTGCCTTACGTGAAACTTTGTTCACTTGTGTCCTCCTGATTTTTTGAGTTGATGCCAATCACCAACCACACACATCTAGACACTACTAGCCCCCACGGACACTTTTAGCCTCTAACACTAGGTATTTACCTAGGCGTTACAATTCATTATTTTGAGGGCGAAATCAGTGTTTGTCTGTAAGTTTCCAAAGCCGACAAAAGTGAGCCATCAATAGACTCAGGCTGGCTAATCCGTAACTCAACGGTGTTGAACCTTAAAGCTGCTGGCTTCCTATAAATAGGTTCAGCTGAAAACTGGCGATCCATAAGGGCTGCCACGGCATTCATCACGTATTTATTGGTATTTCTCTCAAGTGAGACCTGGACCCTTGAGCCAAAAGGCAGATCGGTATCGCCTAGTAGAAGGTCTGCACCAATTAGATAAGGTCTATCGGCTGCCTCTTCTTCAACGCCTTTCCAGATGCTCTTTCCCCCGAAAATCACTGCAACGTCACTGGAACTCAAGTTAGCTAGCTTTGTCGAGAGGGTGTTTGAGGAATCAACGGTTGTGAAGACAGCTTGGGTGGTTGTTCCAGAAATCTCATCAAAGTCCTTTACCCCATCAATGAAGGAACTACGGATAT